>JBDTZD010000256.1:0-3790 GCA_040005335.1 Pyrinomonadaceae bacterium
AAATCTTCAAGCTGATTTTCGCTTTGCTCGGCAATCATTTTACGAATCTGCCTGATTGAAAGATGTTCGGCTTGGAGTTTTTTGATCGCTAGTAGCTGCAATAGATGAAAGTAGCTGTAGACAGTTGCGGTGCCTCGTTTTTCTTCGCTGGCCGAAATCAAATTTTCCGATAAGTAGTAACGCACCGTGCGCTCGTCCGGCGATGTGGTTACAGTTTCATGTGATTGAGTCATATTATCTTCAATCAAAATCCTGGTTGCCGCCGCCGCTAATTCACCAACTCCAAGAAATTTTTCGCCCCGAAATTGTTCAAAGAAATTTTTCACAGGGATAAGATAGCAGAGCCAGTAACCACTGTCAACAGTAGCTACTGAAATTAACCTTGAGTCTTATTTTGGCGAGCAATCTCGTAGAGCGCGGATTTAACTTGGAAAGGCGTCAGATTTGGGTTTGCTTCGAGGAGAAGCGCAATAATTCCAACAATGTGCGGACAAGCAAAACTATTTCCGGTTAATTGACGGTAACCGCCGCCCGTCCAAGCCGTGCGAACGTTGATACCGGGCGCGACCAGCTCGATAACATCTCCATAGCGAAACGAAAATTCGTAAGGATTTTGCATCTCGCCTTTAACAACGGAAATCAGGCTCGATGAAAAAACCGATGGAAACGAGGGCTGGGGCAAATTGTTCGCTGCCGCAACGACAATGCACCCGGCAAGGTAGGCGCGGTCAAGCAAATCCCGGAGCGGAGCGACGTATTGCGGTTTTGTCGTTCCTAAACTTAAATTGACGATTTTGAAACGGCGTTTAATCGCGTATTCAAGTCCGGCTAAAAACGGCATTCCGGCTCCGGCAGCGTTCGCGCCCAAAACTCTAATGCTGTAGAGATCGGCTTCGGGGGCGATTTTATTGATGATTCCGGCACAAGCCGTGCCGTGTCCAGCCGCATCCGTGCCGTCGGACGCGACAAAAGAAACTTTGTTGCCTGTCGTGACGGCTTCAAGCGATTCGCGCAATCTGCCCTGTAAATCAGGGTGTGATGTGTCAACACCGCTATCAATGATGGCAACGGAGACGCCGCGCCCGCTTCGCGCCCGCCATCCTTCAGATAAAATAAGACTTTCCACCAAGACTGTCATTTTAAGTCAGAACCGCCTGCGGTAGCGGGCGGTTGAACGAATTTCGAATTTCAAATTACGAACTACGAATCTTTTTTATAATAAGGATAGCCCGTAATTGCTAATTCGTAATTCGTCATTGATCAATAACTAACCGCTACCGCAGGCGGTTCTGACCAGCGTTTCAGAAATTCAAAAAACTCTCGGGTTTGGTTTTCACATCGGTGTAACGAACGAACGATTCCAAAATTTCGCGGCAAAGTTTTCGTTCCGTCTCGCCCGTTTGCGAAAGTTCGCGAACGAGCAGAGCGAGTTCGAGCAGTTCGCGGTGCGACGGCGCGGTTCTGACCGTTGCGAGCCATTGGCGAAGATCGGTTTTTTCGCAATTATCAATTATTTTTCCGCACAAACCTTCAAGCAGAGCAGCCGATTCGTGAGCATCAACTAAACTTGCTATTGCTTCGGCAAAAAGCGCGGCTTTGTCCATTTCGTCCGGCGTAAAAGCTTGAAAAGGCGGCTCGCCAATCCGGTTAACGAACTCCAAAACGCCGATTACTTCGCCGTCAAATCTGAGCGGTGTAGCTAGAATAGTCTGCGTCGAATAGCCTGTCTGCCGATCAACTTCGGCGTAAAAGTTTGTATCCTGACCGACATCAGCAACGGCAATCGGCTGACCGGAAGAAAAAACGAATCCGGCGATTCCTTTGCCATTTGGAATCCGCACGTCGCGCAATTTATCTGCGACCTCGCCAACCGCCACCAGAAAGCGCAAATCATCGCTCGCGCCGTCACGAACGATTACCGAGCCTTCGTCTGAATCAACAGCGCCGGCGGCGAGCCGCAATAAATTTTCAATCGAGCGCGTCAGCGGAGCGGTCAGTGCGTTTGCCACATCAACCGTTTCAACGATTGTCTTAAATTTTTCTTTCTCGTTCATCACGGTTTTTCCTTTGAAAATTGGACAAAACTGAAATCGTCAATAGAATGTGAACGTCAATTCGTGTTTGATTGTAACAAAACTTTGTGTTTGTCTTTCAAATTAAGAGTTGAGTTTCAGTGAAAATTTAAACGAAGATTGTGATGAAAAATATTCCTGATATTCCGGCAACCTCGAAAGAAACCGCTCCTGCTGCGCCGCAGGCGTTTAAAAATTTTCTTTTTTGTTCAAGCTTTGCCGATGATGTGTGGCACAAATTGAACGGGCCTGCGGCTTATGAGTGGTGGTATTTCGATGCTCTGAGCGACGATGGGCGCGACGCAATCGTTGTGATTTTTCTGGATAATTTTATTTTTTCACCGCGTTATAATTCAGTCCAAAGTCCAAAGTCCAAAGTCCAAAGTCCAAATATTAAATCCGAAACCGAGAGGTTTCCAGCAATCGCATTTACTTATTACCGCGATGGCAAGCCGCTTTATCGCGCGCTTAATGAATTCGAGCCAAATGACTTTTCGGCTGGGACGAAAATGCCCTCGTGTAAAATCGGCGCGAGCGAGTTTAATTTTGAGCAAACGCCTTACGGTAAACGTTATTTGCTTAACATCAACGCCAATTTGCGCGGCGGCAAAAAACTAAATGCCGCTCTTGAATGGCTGGCGGTCGAAAGCGATTTCGTGTCTCTAGCGCCCGCACATGATTTATCAAGCCAGCATTTTTGGGATTTGGCTTCGCCGCGTTCCGATGTGACCGGCAAAATAGAAGTTTTCGACCGCGCCAACAATCAAATTGATCAAATCCAGTTTCGCGGCACGGGTTATCATGATCATAATTTGGACTCGCGCTGGTTGCCGGCGACGGTTGCCGAGTGGCAATGGGGACGCGCTCATTTTTCTGATGCTACCGCCGTTTTTTATCGCTATCGCGAGATCGGCGGAAGCGAATCTATGACGCAGCTTTTCCTAGTCAGACATGATAAGTTTTCCGCGCACGATGCTGGTTTTGCCGCTAATCAGACGCGTCGCAATTATTTTGGCATCAAATACTCGCAGAAACTCGAGTTTACGACGGAAAAAGACTGTCTGCTATCAATTAATCAAAGCAAGCTCATTGACGCAAGTTTTTTTTACCTGCGTTTTTTGAGCGAGATGACTCTCACATTGGGTGACGGAAAAGTGCGCGAAACAATTGGAATTACCGAGCATCTCGCGCCTCGCTCTTTAAAGTGGCGAAAGCTGGATTGGCTTGTCAACATGCGAATTGGACGAAGGGGGCGCGGAGCATTTTTGCCTTGAGGCTATTCGTCACAGCCATTTTTTAAAATGGATCGAACGTCCGACTTCCGCATAGCCAACGCCTAGATGCGCATTCAGGCTAACGTCGTTTTCAAGGTCGCAATCCGATGCCATCTCTTCACACCCCAGCTCACGTGCCCAATTTTCCGCAAACTCAACAAGCTGGCGACCAACGTGTTGACGACGAAAATCCGCTTCGACAAACCAGCCTTCTATGTAGCCGACTCGTTCAGTGTCACAGCCTTCGACATAGTCCTGTCTAATTCCGGCTTCGAGAAAACCTGCTAGCTCGCTCTGTTCGGATTCGGCAACGACAATTAGTAACTTGTCGCTGTCGGTCAGAAAATCATCGAAAAACTCCCTGTTTTCTTCTTCTGTTGTATGCGCCCAGAGTTTTCTTCGTAAACTCTGCCACCTCTCAAAATCGGTAGCTCGCGCCTGGTG
>JBDTZD010000070.1:0-12751 GCA_040005335.1 Pyrinomonadaceae bacterium
TGACTGTCTTTGCGCGGCAAATAAAAGGAAACCAGCAGAGCCAAAGCTGCGAGCGCAGTTCCAAGCCAAAAGACATTGTGAATCGCTCCAGCCATCGCGTTTTGCAGCGCATCGAGCGCTGCGGGTGATAAGTCGCCGCGGGCTTTCGGGTCAATCAGGGCGTTCGGGTTTGCGGCCAGCTCGGCGGCGCGCTCCCTAGTCATAATGCCGTTTCCGCTTTGGGCAACTCTATTTAACTGCGAAGCCAACCCAGCAGAAAGAATCGCGCCCATCACAGCAACTCCAATTGCGCCTCCGATTGAGCGGGTAAATTGGTTGAGAGAGGTAGCCACCCCAAGCTGGCTGCGGGGCACTGATTGCTGGACGGCAATCAGCAGCGTCAGCATTGTTAGTCCAAGTCCGGATCCGATTAAAACCAAATCAAAATAAAGCCAGAATTGCATCGTTCCGCGCTGAAACAACGAGAGAAAAACGAAGCCAATCGTCAGTAAGGCAAAGCCTGTAATAACCGTCGGACGATAACCGACTTTGAGCAGCAAACGCCCACCGATAACTGACATTACGACCCAGCTTAGCATCAGCGGCGTGAGGAGCGAACCGCCCTGTGTAGCTGTCGCGCCGAGCGCGCCCTGCGCAAAAAGCGGAACGAACGAAATTGCCCCGAACATCGCTCCGCCAGCTAAAAATCCGGCAACCACGGAAATAGTAACAACGCGGTTACGGAAAAGTTTAAAAGGCACAATCGGATCTGCGGCGCGACGCTCAACCCAAACAAAGAGAGCCGCCAGCAATAACGCTCCGCCAAAAAGAGCTAAGTTGCGCGGGGACAAAATGGCTGCCGGACCTGCTCCGCCTTCGACCAGCCCCAGCATCAGCAAAGTAATTGCAGCCATCAGCAAGGCGGCTCCTGCGTAATCAATAGCCGGGCGTTCGGTGCGTTTCGGCTCTTTCAAGGCGAGTCCAATAATTAATGCCGTCACCAGTCCAACCGGGAGATTGATATAGAACACCCAGCGCCAGGATAATTGATCGGTGATAAAACCTCCGACAATCGGTCCGATGACGCTCGCCAGCCCCCACACGCCGCTAAAGAATGCCTGCATTTTCGCTCGCTCAGCCAATGTGAAAATGTCTCCGATGATGGTCATCCCAAGCGGAACCAGCGCACCTGCCCCTAATCCCTGGATCGCCCGAAAGATAATTAACTGTTCCATCGAGGTCGCCATTCCGGAAAGCACCGAGCCAACTAAAAAGACCGCGATACCAACTTGATAAAGCAATCGTCGCCCATACAGGTCAGAGAGTTTGCCCCACACCGGCACTGTAATCGTAGAGGTGATCAGATACGCCGAGAAAACCCAACTGTAGTGATTTAATCCGCCAAGCGATGCGATGACAGTCGGCATTGCCGTGCCGACGACGGTGGCTTCGAGCGCGGCCAGAAACATTCCGGTCATCACCCCCACCGTTACCGCCCAGCGACGGCGCGATGTCATGGCGAGCGTCGGACTACTTTGTTCGGGCGTCTTAGTATCAGTATGATCTTCCATTATTTATTAAATTATCTTTGCTCTAAAAATCTTATCTATCGGTCAAATCAGTTTTAAATTATGCTGCAATCAATATTTTTCATAATACGAAATCGGACAATCTTTGCAAAAATCATCCACTTCAACACAAAAACAAAATAAAAGGCGTGGACTTTTCCACGCCTTTTACGTTTGAGCTGGCAAAGAAATTAACGTTCGTTAATCGGTTTGTATTTTAAATCGCGAGCTCCAATGTATTCGGCGCGGGGACGAATCAATTTATTGTTGGCGTATTGCTCCAAAATGTGTCCCGTCCACCCCGAAATGCGCGAGACTGCAAAAATTGGCGTGTATTGGTCGAGCGGAATATCCATCATGTAATAAGCCGAAGCTGAATAAAAATCAACATTCGGGAACATCCCTTTTCTCTCGTGCATCAATTTCTCGATTTTTTGCGACATTTCAAACCATTTTGTATTGCCGCGTTTTTCGCCGAGTTGTTGCGAGAAACGTCTCAGCCAAGTCGCTCGCGGGTCTTCGGTTTTATAAACAGCGTGCCCGATTCCCATCACCTTGCGTTTTTCCGCGAGAGCTTTGTCGAGCCATGGTTCGATATTTTCCGGCTCGCCGATTTCGAGCAGCATCTTCATTACATTCGTATTGGCGCCGCCGTGCAGCGGTCCCGATAAAGCCGCAATGCCGCCCGTCACCGCGCCGTACATATCGGCGAGCGTTCCGGCGATCACGCGCGTCGTAAAGGTCGAAGCATTAAGTTCATGATCGGCGTGCAGAATTAATGCCACATCGAAAATATGAGCGTCCTCAGGCTGAGGTTTTTCGCCAAACATCATGTACAGGAAATTTTCGGCAATGCTCAAATCTTTGTCCGGCGCGATCAACTCCTGACCTGTGCGAATGCGTTCCCAAGCCGCAACCAAAGTGGGCAGTTGCGCGGTCAACTTGATTGCCGTTTTCAGTGCTCCCTCGCGCGACATATCTTTCGCCGAAACATCGTAAAAATCAAGCGCGGAAACTGCTGTTCGCAAAACGTCCATCGGTTCAGCGGCTTTCGGAAAAGTTTGCATGAAAGCCACAATCTCAGCCGGAACTTTGTAATTCTCCGCAAATCCTTTTTTGAAAGCGTCGAGTTCCGTCTGCTTTGGAAGTTGCCCGTGCCAAAGCAAATAAATAACTTCTTCAAAAGTGGAATTTTCTGCTAAATCGTGAATGTCGTAACCTTGATATATCAGAATTCCTTCTTCGCCGTTAACATCGCCGATTGAGCTTTGCGCGGCAACCACGCCGCGCAAACCTGCTCCTGCTGCCGCAGTCGAAGCCGCCGCGCCGCCTCCGGCACTTGTCGTTTGTGTTGTTTCCTTAGCTTGTTCCATTGGTGTTATACCCTGATAATTAGATTTTTATTGGTAATCTGAAGATAACAAAAGACGTTTGTGAGAACAAGACGAAACGCGATATTTAGCCTCCTCGTCGGCGCTGCCCGAATAAACTTAGTGTTCCAAACCTAATACAGTTTTCGCGCATCACAAGCAAAGGCTTTTTCCTGATAATTCGCGGAGAAATTTTATGTTCATCAAACTGGCGGCTCGCCCGCTCTGGCTTATAGTTCTAAGTTTTGTGTTCTCGCATTTAATTTTCGCGCAGGCAAATCAGTACAAAGTCGGTCCGCCAAAACCGCCGAGTGACGATACCGTCCGAGTTTCGACCGAAGAAATTAAACTTAATGTGACGGTCAAAAACGACTTTGGGCATTTCGACCCGTCCCTCCAGCCGCAGGATTTAATGGTTGTCGAAGACCGCACCCCGCATACAATTGAAAGCCTGCGCCACGTTCCGGCCAGCGTTTTAATTGTTCTCGATACAGGCGGCGAACTACGTCTGGCAAAAAATTTAAAGACGACGCGGGCGGTGGCAATGAATCTGGTTCAATCACTCAGCGATGAAAATTCGCTCGCCCTCATGCAATACAGCGACAAGGCCGAAATATTGACTGAGTGGACAACCGACAAAGCGCAAATTTTAGAGACATTGCTAACGAAATCCAACTTTGGCAAACGCTCAAGATTTGTCGAAGCAATGAACTTGGCGGCAAAATTTTTGGAAAATCGTCCGAACGAAAATCGTCATCTTGTTTTAATTACTGACGGCACAGACAGCATGAGCAGTTTTAACGAACGCCAAACCGCGTTTAAAAAACTGCTCGCTGCCAATGTCAGCGTTCATATTTTGAGTTACACAATGCTCGAACAAAAAGAAAATGCTGGACGTTCAATCATGGTTCAAGGCGGCGAAGCCCGCGCCCCGCGCCGCACCGACGATGGACATAAATCAACGTTGCCACAGCCAATTCAAGACCTGATGAATTTGCCGCGTCTCGGTTCAATCAATACTGATCGCGAAATGCTGAAAGCAGCTAAACAGCGTCAACAGGATTTGCGCAACAGCCAGAAGGAGCTCGAAACTCTGGCAAAGGAAACCGGAGGCGCGATATTTTTGCCGGTCAATCTCGATGAAATGCCCGCCGAAGCCCGCGAGATCGCCGGCACAATTGATTCACAATACGTTTTGACTTACATTCCAAAACGCGCCCTGGCAGATTCTCCGGCTGGCGAAGTGCGTGAAATCGGAGTCGTCCCGCGCCGCGTCGGAATCATTGTTGAAGCTCGCCGCAAATTTGTCGTCCCGGCAAAATAAATCAGCAGCCGCGCTTGAAAGGCTGCTTTAGCCAGTTGCTCTTTTCAACAAAACTCGTTCGCCAATTTCAGCTTTGAGTAATTTAGCCGCCGAATGCTGAAAAACAACAATTTCAAGAAAACCTGCGCTTCCGAAAATCATAAATAATTCGCCGTCGCGCACGGCTTGGGCGAAAAAATTCTGCATTTTGGAAATTTTTTGATTGCCGATTTCAGCCGTCAAATTGTGGGCGTGAAAATCCGTGGGTAAATCTTCGTGTCGGAAATTTGTGATGCAATTGCCAAAATGGTCAATATGAACAATTTCCGCTTGAACGGTGTGTTCGTCCAATTGGCGTGGCTTAATGACTTCAAACCGCACAAAATCCCTTGTTTCTTCGCCAAGCTCGGCGGGCAAAACGCCGCGTGAAAGCGCCCCGGCGACTGGAGCAAAAATGTCTCGCCCGTGAAAAGTCGTACTGACCGGCTGGCGGAAAAAACGATCATTAGTGATGTGAAAAACTCGCACGTTCGGCTCTTGCGCGTAAATCAAACTCAAAACGCCGTTATCGGGCGCGACAAACAAGTAATTGTCCGTAATTGCCAAAATCGCCCGCCGCTCTGAACCGACGCCGGGATCAACTACGCAAACGTGAATTGTGTCTTTGGGAAAAGTCGAATGAGCCGCGAACAAAGTAAAAGCCGCCGCACGGATGTTGTGCGGCGGCGAATGATGCGTGATGTCAACGATTGCAGCTTCCGGGTTAACGCTTAAAACCGCGCCTTTCATCGCGCCGACAAAATAATCGCGCGTCCCAAAGTCCGTCAAGAGGGTTATCAAATTCATCGAATCTGCGATTCAAAATTGGTGCGAACACGAATCTGTTGTCCTTGTGTGAGATTGATGTCTTTGCCGCGCGCAACCAAAACGCCGCCGACACCAAACGCGCCGCCGACCGTTGCGCCGATTACCGCTCCGACTGGTCCACCCGCGATTGCTCCGACTACCGCGCCGGTTCCGCTGGCTGCCCCGACTTTGACCGCATCGGATTTAAGCGATGATTTGCCTTGAACCGTACCTTCGCTGTCAATTGCCTTGATATTGCTGTCTTTCATTGGCAGAGCTTCGATGACCACAGCGTTAAAATTTGCCCAGCGATTTTCGTTTAAAACAATCCGGCTAAATGATAATTGCAGTTCGGCGCTGCCTTTGACGCGTCCGGGCTTTTTGATTTTTGTCACCCGTCCTTCGATTGTCGCGCCTTTGACTTCTTCGGGCGCTACAATCCGCGCGAGAAACAAATCACCTTCGCGGCTGTTCTCAGTATTGACGTCGCCCAACATTTCGACCACGATCTCCGTATTGTTTGGAATAATTATTGTCGGTTGTCCGCTTAAAGAATTTAGAGTGCCGTTTGATGACTGCAAATCAGCATTGGCTGAATTATCCTGCAAACTTGGCGCATCCGATTTATTGCCTGTCACAATGTTTTCAACACTCTGTTGAGACACAACGGTTTTCGGCGCGGCGCGGCGGGATAAGTTTGCTGGTAAAGCCGAATCAAATTCGCGACGGTCAAAGCCGCTGCCGTAGCCAGTCTCAAAACCTTGCTGATAACCGTCTCGGTATTCTTCGAGCGAGCCGTATTCATTGCGATAAACGCGGTCAGCTTTGGCGTAATCGGAATGTTTGGTGAAATCGCGAGCAGCGCGGCTGGTCGTATCACGGTAGCCGGACATATAACCGTCCGAATAACCAGTGCGATAACCGTGCAGCAACGCGCCCTTTGCTTCTTGTGCGAAAATGGCTGGAACGCTAATCAACAGAACCAGGCAGATTAAAAAATAAACAGCAATTGAGTGTAATAATTTCATTTCGTACTCCTTTTGAATCACAATCTTTCCCCGGCAAAAATGCGGAAGAGCGAAAACCTTTAACTAAAACAATTTATACACCGAGAGTTGAAGAATTACAAGAGGAATATTCCGCTGTTTATTTTCCAAATGTCATAATTGGCGACAACGGCGTTAGTTTTTATTCGTCCGTGAATTTTGATCCGCTCTGCTTCACGACGCGGCTTGTCAGAAATAGGTTTATACTGTTACTAACCAAGTAAGAAAGCCGCAATAAATGCGGCTTTCTTACTTGGTTCGTGCTCTATTTTCATTCTGCCATAATTCACCATTGGCTCTTGTTTGTAGTTTTCGTCGTGCGTCCAATAACTTGTTCCATGACGTGTTAAGTTTATTCTCCTGATGTTTCCTACTAATTTAACGTTACTTCCCAAAAAAATATGCCCTTCTCAAGTGTGCTTTTTGCTTCCCACAAAGCCGACATAATGTAATCGCTTGGTCTTTGGATGTCAGTTTTATTCCACAAATCTATATGACGATCTCCGAACGCGATAATTCCTGTTCGATCTACTATCTGCGAAATCTTTGCTATTCGTGCTCCGCCCTGATAGTTCTCAGCATCTCCATATTCTCCGTTCAAATAGTCTCTCATTGTTGGGACGCCAATAATGTAGTTCTGACCACCTTGCTGAAAACCGATATTACCTCCCGTGTTTTTTATTCGTGCGCCTGCCTTGTTCAGCGCATAACTCATCTGAATACAGCAAGTCTCCCACTTTTCGGGAATACCTTTGACCTTCTCTCCGATGTCATCATAATTAGGATGGTTTAACATCAAGACGCCCCAATCTACCGAAATTTTTGCCATTGTATTTCTCCTCACTTTGGCACTCAGACGGCGGCGATCTTAGATTTTGCATTTCCGAAGCACCCGCTGCTTGAAAAGACAAGCGCGACAGCGTTGTAACAGGAAAGTTTTGGTAATGAAAATCAGCAATAAAAAACGCCGCTGCAAAAAAAAAGAGGGATGAGCAGTTTCATCCCTCTTGACATCAACTAAGAAAACGTTTTGGTGCTTCGCACTCATCGAGTAGGAACAAGTCCTACAAATTTAATGTTTAATGGAGATGTGTTCTCTAAAACTGTTCTCCTTAACCAAAGAGTTTTTTGAACAATTGATCAACGCCCGTTGCGGCATATCCTAGTTCAAATGAATCAGCCAGTTCGCGATTGTTAGCGAGGACGGTTCCGGCAACTGTGTAACGCAAATCTCTGATTGATTTGAAACCTTCGTCTATATTTTCCAAAGCGTCTCCGTCGAGCAGATTGTTGATAACGCTGGTTAAACCGGATTCCGTATGAGATTGAGCAAATTCCTTGGCTTTGTCATATGCGAGTTCGAGAATTTTACCGGAACCTTCGCCCAAAACTTTTCCGGCTCCGGGAACAAAAGAGAACGCCATGCCGGTAAACATCTTGACCGTATCTTCGCGAGTTTTTTGATTGTCCTGAATTGCGTCCTTTTGATTTAAGGCGGCGGTTTGCACGAGTCCAATCAAGCTTCCGGCGACGTATGCGTCAGCGGCTTTGTCGCGTCCCGCAGTCGGAGCGGCTGACGGGTCGGCAAATTGGCTGATCAATTGGACAGCGCTGCCCATCAGATTTTCGCGTTCGGCGCCAGGATTTTTCGAGAACATCGCGAGTTCGAAAAACTTCTCCAACCCGTCAGCCGATGCTGCGTCGCGGAATCTGCCGTTTTCAGCGGTTAGCGAGTGCATGATTTCCGTCGAATTATTGATAAACAGTTTTGACAAACTGTCTTTTAATCCCGGCTCATCAATTAGCGAATTAAACGTGTCGCTGGTCACTTCAGGCAAGCTCTTGATAATTGTATTGAACATGGCGACCTGCGAAGTTTTGTCGCTGCCGCTTAGAGCAATCGCTGCCGCACTGTTAGCCAGCGCCCTGACGTCAACACCGTTGTTATTGCCGAGCCATCCGGGTTGAATTTCGGTCATTCGTTTCGTCAGCGACGAAACCATGTTTTGTTTAAATGAATCGCTCGAACCGCGGGAAACCAGATCGGCAATCTGATTCGATTTAAAACCAAGTCCGTTTGAGCGGAAAGAGTCAAGTTCGGCTTCTCTGGTTAAATTGTCGGTAAAGCTTTGTTTGTCCTCAGCCGACATGCTGTCGTAAGCCTGTCCGAGAGCTGTGCCGACGGCATTTTTATCTGCCTCCGAACCATTCACTCCGACAAAAGTTAATGTGTTTAAGAGATCGTGATCATACGAATCGTCTTTGAAATCTTGATATAGTTTGCCCATCAGCTGACTGCTGGCTGCGGGTCCATATTTGGCGTTAAGAGCGTTGATTTCTTGAGTTAACTGGCTCGCGCCCTGCTCTGGATTATGCTCTCCGGCTTCCCAAATACGCGCGGCAGCGTCATCTATTTCCTGTTGCGAAGGTCCGGTCAGCCGGGTTTGAGCGTCCGTTGCAATATTTCTTAATTGGCTGACTTGGCCGTCGAAATAAGATTTGGCTTCGCGGTATTCCAAATCTGCGAGACGAGGAGGCAGTCCCCTAAAATCATCGCGGCTTGGCGCAACAGCGGATTGAACCGCAGCGTTGGCAATATCAGCGCGCTGCTGTTGATAAATTCGGTTAGCGGCGATATCGCCCGGCGGCGGAACTGGCAGCCCATTGATTCTCTCCAGAGCTTGACTCGGAGTTAAGGGAGCATCTATCGGCGCTTCGGTCGGTTTTAATTTCGCCGTTTCCGAGATGCCTTTTAACCTAGAAATTGTACTATCATAAGAAAATTTTGCGCCGAGGTATTCGAATCCGGCGGTGAGCCCGTTGAGACCGGCAGCTCTGAAATCCTCAACTTTGGGCGGAACGCCGTTTTTGATTCCGGCATCGGCTAGCGCGGCGCGCTGCTCGTTATAAGCGCGGACGGCGGCTTTGTCATTAATATCGCTAATCGCCGGAAGTTTGCTGATTTTATCCAAAGCTTCGCCCGGAGAGAGCTTATTAAGATCAACGCCAGACAACGGATTTGAAGCCGTCTTTTGCGCCGTCACCGTTCGATTCAAAGAGCTTTTAAGCGCGCCGGCTTGAAAGTTTAACTCGCCGATTTTATTGGTTAATCCATGATTGTTATTTTGCGGAACCGGATTTATTCGTGCTTCCGGTTTATTTACGGTTTCTTGGGTTCTTTGAACTGAACCGCCACCATCAACTTTGAATACCATTGTTTTTTCCCTTCAAAACAGCTTTGGAAATAGTTGACTTTTGAAGTCAACCTAATTTTTAGAAATTTAGTTCTCAATTATTGTTATCGTCAGTTTGAATGAAATGTTTCCTCCGAAGCTGCAAAATAAATGACGAATTAATTTCTTATGATTTAATCAATGGACGGATGACGAAATTAACATTTTAGTTAATTTGATTTTTAATGAAGTTTGGTAGGATGTAAGCTAGTATCTATAATTAGTAATAGAGAAATAACTGTCACGATAAAAATGAGCGAATCCGCCCCCCACATCTCGTCTGAGTTTACTCCTTTTGAGCGTCTCGACACCTTGTCGTTCGAGTGTATTCCGCATCAATCCAAACTGTTCCTTGATTACGTAAAAGATCCGCTGGCTCTTAAAAAGTTTTATCCTTCCGCATTGAAATCTCATACTGAAATACCATCTCGGATACCGGAAGTTTTAGCCAATTACAAAGTTGACCGAGATAAACTAGCGGATGCTTTGCTGGCAATGAATAAGAGCTGGGCAGGAAGCGCAAAAACGCTTGAAAACGTTGAAAAGCTGCGTGCCAATGATGCGGTTGCCGTCGTCACGGGGCAGCAGGCAGGAATTTTTACCGGTCCGCTTTATACAATTTATAAAGCCATTTCAACAATCAAAGTGACGGCTTGCCTGCGCGGACGCGGTATTAATGCGGTTCCGGTTTTTTGGATTGCCACCGAAGACCACGATTTTGCCGAAGTTGCCGGAACTTTTTTCCACAATCGCAACCGACGATTAACCGAAATAAAAATAGCTGCCGAAAGCCAGACCGAAGGCTTGCCAGTCGGCAAAATTACGCTTGATAATTCAATCAGCGATGCTGTCGAGCAATTGTTTGCCGAATTACCTAAAACCGAATTTTCGGGCGAATTGCAAAAAGTAGTTCAGGACGCTTATCAGCCCGGCAGGACTTTAGGCGATGCGTTTGCACGCATGATGGCGCGTCTTTTCGGCGAGTTCGGGCTTGTCCTATTTGATCCGCTGGATGAAAGCTTGAAACAACTGGCAGCCCCGATTTACGTCCAAGCCGTCGAAAACGCGGCGGAAATAACCGAGGCTTTGATCAAACGCAGCCGGGAGTTGGAAGCAGCCGGTTATCATGCCCAAGTGTTGGTCGAGGAAAATTCGTTTCCGCTGTTCTGGATTGACCGGGAAGGCAAGCGACACGCTCTTAAAAGAACGGCAGACGGGAAACTACATGCCAAGGGTGCCGAAAGAGATTTTGAAATTGCAGAATTAAAAGAAATTGCCCGAACACAACCCTCGCGTTTAAGTCCGAATGTCACTTTGCGAAATGTGGTGCAGGATTATCTTTTGCCGACTGCCGTCTATTTTGGGGGCGGAGCGGAAATCGCTTACTCGGCGCAAAATTCTGAAGTTTACCGAATTTTGGAGCGTCCCGTGACGCCGATGCTGCCTCGCGCCAGCGTCACGATTATCGAACCGAAGGTTAGCCGAACACTTGATAAATACAATTTAAGTATGTCGGATTTTTTCTGCCGTCCCGAAGGTCTCTTCCCCAAAATAGTCGAGGAGTTTTTGAATTCGGAAACGCCCCGCGTTTTTGCTGAAGTCGAAGAAATTATCAATACACAGCTCAACCGCTTGGATAGAAACTTAACTCAGATCGAGCCGACGCTAGCTAAGTCGCTGGCTCGCCGGCGTCCGAAAATTCTTTATCATCTGGCAGCGCTCAGAATCAAGTTTTACAACGCTGAAATCAAGAAGAATGAAACCGTCAAGCTGCAGCTTGAGACCGCGTGCGCTGCAATCTTTCCGCATAAAGGTTTGCAGGAAAGAACGCTAAATGTCACGTCTTTGTTTGTCAGACACGGAGATCATCTGATCAATTGGATTTGGCAAGCCGTTGACGTTGATTCAAGCGAGCATCAAATCATTTATTTATAATTCCGCTTAACACGATGAACTTTAGTTTATTGACATTCAATAAAATGATGTTATCGTTTTGTTACGACTAATCTATTCGTTAAATCAAAAAATCAAATTTTCTCGCATCTTTTCGGGAACCAAGGAGAGTGCTCTTATGCTTCAAATATCGAGCTTATTTAAGCCGTTTTTTGTGTATGTCTTGACCATAGCAATTTGCTTTGGAATGACAAATAAAGTCAATGCTCAATCACAAGCCTTGAATGGTCAAATCGAAGGTGTCGTGACGGATGCGAGCGGCGGCGCCGTTCCGAATGTGGCAATTACAATCAGAAATATCGAAACCGGCGCCGAGCGTCAAGTTACGAGCGACGCGAGCGGTGTCTATCGCGCCCCTCTGCTGCCGCTCGGCACCTACCGCGTGACGGCGGAAGTCAGTAATTTTAAACGCCTTGTGCGCGAAGGCATCACTCTCACAACAGGGCAAACCGCAACTGTGGATCTATCGCTCGAAGCGGGGGGCGTCTCAGAAACCGTGACCGTAACATCAGATTCACCAATTGCCGATGCCGCCAAAATTGATGTCGGGCGCGTGATGAACGCGCGCGAAGTGCAAAATCTGCCGCTCGTTTCGCGCAATCCATATAATTATGCACTTTTGCAGGCAAATGTCACTGGTCGCCCGAATGCCGAATTCGGCGTTCCGCGCATTAATGCCAACGGCTACACACGCCGCACAAATTACCAGCTTGACGGAAATAATAATACGCAAGCAGACCGCGCCGGAATTCGCTTAATGCCGATTTCTGAGACATTTATCAGCGAAGTTCAACTGGTCACTAATGGTTTTGCAGCAGAATTCGGCAACACGCCGGGTTTGATTTTTAATGCGGTCACACCTTCCGGAACAAACGGTATTCACGGTTCGGCAAGCTATCGTTTCCGCCGGACGCCGTTTTCATCCCGTCCATTTAATATTTCACCGACTGCCCTCAAACCAAAAACTAATGTTGATGATTTTACTTTTGCCATCGGCGGCCCAATCATTAAAGACCGTTGGCATTATTACGGCGGATATGAATATGTCAAACGGGGATTGGCTGGCGAGCCGCAGCGTATAATTTCCATCACACCGGCAAATCAGGCTGCGCTAATTGCAGCAGGCGTTCCGGCTTCAGCTTTTCCCACAGCGATTCCGACCGCGCAAAAAGTAAACTTTTATATTTTTCGTACCGACGTTCAGTTAAATGACAACAATCGTTTGTCGGGGCGTTTTAATTACTTTAAAAATCTCTCGCCTGATAATATCGCTGGTCAACTCAATACGTTAGAAAGAAGCATTGATTTTAACGATGTTTCGAGATCAGTGGGAATTCAGCTTGCTTCAAATATTTCAACTGATATTGTGAATGAATTTCGCTTTCAGTACGCTACCCGTGATTCACGAAATGTTGCTAATGCCAATTCGGGAATGGGACCATCAATTGTAATT
>JBDTZD010000423.1:0-12690 GCA_040005335.1 Pyrinomonadaceae bacterium
CAATCGATATTTATAAAGCACCTGTTCTTGCCGCATTATTTGTTGGCGGGATGATCCCTTTTATCTTTTCTTCTCTTTGTATTGCGGCAGTTGGGAGAGCGGCAATGGCGATGGTGAACGAAGTTAGACGTCAGTTTAAAGAAATTCCGGGAATTATGGAGTATAAAGCGAGACCGGAATATGAGAAATGCGTCGCTATTTCTACTAAAGCGTCTCTCAGAGAAATGATGCTTCCGGGTGCTATCGCTTTGACCACTCCGGTTCTAGTTGGATTTATTTTTGGACCGGAAGTTCTTGGAGGTTTATTAGCAGGTGTGACCGTTTCAGGCGTCCTGATGGGGATGTTCCAAAACAATGCCGGCGGAGCTTGGGATAATGCTAAAAAATCATTTGAAGCCGGCGTAATGATTAACGGGGTAATGCAGTACAAAGGAAGCGAAGCTCATAAAGCGAGTGTGACAGGTGATACGGTAGGTGATCCATTCAAAGATACCTCAGGTCCTTCGATGAATATTCTTATTAAGCTAATGAGCATTGTCGCCTTGATTATTGCTCCGCATATTAATGTGAATGTAAATAAACCCGTTCCTCGCGCAGAGATAACTCCAAAAGTTAAAGTCGAAAGAACAGTTAAAGTTCATACTGAAAAAGTGACTGTAAAAGAAATTGTGTAACTGTTCATTAAAGAATATCCTTTAGGTAAAGGTAAAAAATTGAAGGAATGGACGATGAAGAAGCCCCATCAACTGGGGCTTTTTTTTATTTAATTTTCTTTTAAGTTGCTTTAACTCTGTTTGAATTTAAAAAAAATCTGAAGTTGCTTGTAGTTTTTTTTATTGCTTTGATGTTTATATTTACAAAACATCTTTATGCAACAGGTCTGCAAAGATTAGCGGTTATAGTCATCACAATGCCTATATTCATTGGCTCAAAGCTAGGCCTATACAAAAAACGGTTCGTCGCGCTATCACGATAATAAAACCGATCAGCGAGCACAATATCCGATAGATGTACAAATAATTAACTACACACCCGGCATGGAAAAAATTATTTAAGGAGTAAGCTTCTTTTTCTTTGTGAAGACTAAAATTAAACCGATTATCGCAATGATAAAAGAGACGACTAAAACTATTAATCCCAAACCAATGCCTGGCATTGCTTCTTTGAGATTGACGCGGTTGTTAGTTAGTGATGGCAGCATCAGCGAAACCACCAAGACGGCGCCGCCCAGCAGCACGCCGAGAATTCCTAAAATCAAACTTGCTATTCTCATATTTTTTTATAGAACTAAGAAAAACTATTTCATTCTCTATAACTGATTAAACGAATTAACGAATCGAGTCAGACAATTTTTACGCGGGATCGCAGATCATTATTATTCTTCAAAACCGAACTAACAAAACTGACAATTTCTCATTACCATAAATCCTGTACACCATTTGCGCTTGCCGGCAGATCCGACAAACTGTTTGAGCGTTTACCCATATCTGTAATCTGCTTGTCATCAAAGTTGTACATAAATTGCTCACCGGTTTGATTGTTTGTGATAAAACACTTTACACCTGGACGTCTGACTTCCAAATTATTTTGAAGGTGTTGAATCGCTTCCGGCATTTCATCTACAAGGAAATCAAATTCTACTGAAAAATTAAACGATTTCTTTTTTTTAAAAAATTCTTCTTTGTCAAAATATTTGTTTTCACTCATTCTGTTTTTTCCTTCGCTTCCGGCTTTTCGTCTGCAGGCAACGCTAGTAAGTCATTCAGCGTGAAATCCAAAACACGACAAAGCAAATTAAGCGTTATCAATTTCAATGGATGTCATTGTGATGCCATTTCGCCGCTAAACTTGATTGCGCTCCGGTTGCCTGCTGAAGCTGACAGCCAATTTAAAGAGGGCACAAATAATTATTACTGTTAAGGCAGTAACAGTATTTCATCATATTTTATTTCAGAGTGTAAAGAAAAGCTGTTCAATTATTTAATCAATGGCAGCGATTATAACAATAAACCAAGCGTTTTATTTCATCAACTTTTATAAATAAAGTTCAAACAAAAAAATAAGCGCAATGCGCGTATTGCACTTATTTTCATCCAATAACCTACCTATTCAGGTAGGTCACAACGCGCAAATTTCCTGCTAAAAATTACCTAGCCTTTTTTGCTCGTCAGTCGCGTTAATTTTTGAACGCTGAAATTGCACGAGGTGCGCCGCGCCTTCAACGAATCAGGAGAATGTTATAGGAGTTATTAGGTTCTGTTGACTCAATTGTTTGAGACAGTGCCAGACGAATATATGAGCACCAATATTACTTTACGCATTCAAGACAAAATTGAAACAACTTCAAGAGAGAATCCGAATCCTCAATCAAGAGGTGTCTTTCCATTCCTTCCCGGACCAACTTTTCCATCCCATTTGCCGTTTAACCTGATACTCAATTGGACAATCCTACCCGGACTAGACACCTGGCGAACCGACATTCAAGGATTGTTGCCTGTTACCTCCGGTCTTTGGGAAGTGATGGAACCTAGCAGGAGCCGGGTGGGGCGCTACTTTAGCTATGTCTCGATAAAAACTGATGACGCGGGCGGAGCGAGAGAGTTTATGCTCTTATCAACTGATTACGAACACATCCACGACCCTGGTCTTTTTGGACCAACGTTGCATGGGCCATTTACGAAAGGGGACGCGGGAGAAGGCTGTTACATGAGTAGCGCGGTGGGCGGTGGAACGCTGAATCGTGATTTTGTGTGGAAATGTACCAGCATAGTTTGATAAATATATTATCGGGGCAATGTAAAAGGGCAAATTCAATAAAAATGCTTTTCTTTAGTTAATGGGAGAAAAAATGGTCTTTATGAAACGTCTAATGTTATCGGCAATTCTGATAGTCGCGTCATCAGTCTTTGTTTTAAGTCAAAAGCAAAATAAGACTACCAGTTCGCTGGTTGGGACGTGGAAGCTCATCGCATGGCAAAATCGTTTTCCCGATGGAGAAATCAAATATCCCTTCGGTAGGAATCCGCGCGGGCTGTTGATTTACCAGCCTAACGGCTATATGGCGATACAAGTGATGAAAACGCCGCATCCGAAGGTCGCGTCAAATGATGAAACTAAGATCACGGCGGAAGAAAAAATATCTCTTTTCGATAGCTACGTCGCATATTTCGGAACATATACGGTTGATTGGCAAAAGCAAATCGTCACGCACAAAGTCGAGGGTGATTTATCCGACACATATCTCGGAACAACCCAAGAGCGACCATTTGAATTGCAAGGCGACTCTCTGACAATCAGTCCGCGTTACACAGAGGATGGAAAAATAGTGCAGGGGCTTCGAGTATTTGAACGGGTAAAATAAGCCAGCATATTGATGTATTCTTTTTATTGCACTGTTGAACGAGGAATTGGATGTGAGCCTAAACTAAGAGCTGGCACTTGTTCGGCTTTTCTCTTTTGACGCTCACATCGCTTGCGGAATATGATTTCGTCAAGTTTGTCGCCAAATTTTATTTAGGCTTTAATAAACCTTGAATATGCATCAGAAAATAATCCCCATTCTGGCTATTGCTTGTTTAATCTTCTTGAGTGGTTGCTTCAAATCCAAGTTGCCTCTTTCCAATCCTGAGAGTTCACAAACTGACAGTAAAATTATAGGCGCTTGGCACGGAGTCGTTGAAGGTCAGGATGTATATCTGCATGTGATTCCTATTGCAAAAACATGGATGAGGCTGGTTCATGTTAGCCACCCGAAACGCGGCGCACCTGAAGTAGGCGGGGCTGACATGCTGGAGATGTTTCTTACCGAAGCAGGAGACAAGAAGTTCATGAACGTCCAGTTTAGGGAGCCAAAGCAAGGAGAGAGTAATACTGGTAAAGGAGCAGAATATTACTACTGGTTTTTCAAGTACGATGTTTCCAAAGAAGGAGTGCTAACAATCTGGGAATTGGATTATGAGATGTTGAAGCAAACAATTGATGATAAGAAATTGAAAGGTAAGTCTTGGGAGACGACTTGGGACTCAAACATTTATCTTGATGATACCAGCGAATCTATGTTGTCATACTTTAAATCAGATGATTCAGATAAAATTTTTAAGATCTATGGGCACTTCAAGAAGATTCAATCAAATTGAGGCGTCATTTCGCCTAAGCTCCGATAAGTCAATGGAGATGAGACAAATAAAAAAGAGCCGATGATGTTTTATTTTTTGTTGGCGGCGATGTAGCTGTAGGGCGCAAGATAAATTTCGCGTCTGATGTTGGTAAATCCGGCTTCTTCGAGCCATTCCCGATAAACGTTTTCTGTGCGTTCGACATCCGGGACTTGATTGATAATGTCTTCGAGACAAAATAGAACCGCCGCTTCGGGCGCGGTACGCGTGTCGTCTAAAATCCAACCCGAAATTAAACAAACTCCGCCCGCAGGCAGGGCATCATAAATTTGCTTCAAAAATTTGCGGTTTGTTTTTTCGCTCGCGACCGAAAGCAGATTGGCAAGTAAAATGCAGTCAAAACTTTTGGGCAAAGCGTCTTTTTTAAAATTGCCCGGCGTGGTTTTCACACGGTCTTGCAATTTACTTTCTTTGACAAACTTCGCCGTTGTTTCCAAAACTTTGGCTAAATCCCAAACCGTCGCCTGTAAATGTTCGTTGACCTCGCAAATTCCCAGAGACATCGCGCCAGTTCCGCCGCCGACATCAAGCATTTTTTTAAAATCTGAAAAATCAAAGGCGCGTCCCAGAGCTTTGCCGACGAGCAAAGCCAAATTATGCTGCGGCGGTAGAGTGTCGGCGTCTTGATCTTCCTCATCAGATGATTGCTCGTCATCAGCTCCGGGCTGCCATTCACGCAGTTTTTCAGTTAGCTTTATCCAATTCTGATAAGAATTTTCGCGATAAAAACTCATTTGACTGCCGAGAAAATCCTCCGTCTTTTCGATCAAAAACTTGGCGCTAAGCTCGCCGTTTTGAAATGTTTTATCATCAAGTTTTTCGAGCACCCCTAAAGCAACGGCGGCGTTTAGCAAGCGGTCGAGCGCGCGAGGATGAATTTTAGTTTCACGGGCAATTGCTTCAAGCGAAAGTGGTTTAGCCTGCAAAAGCGTCGGAATTTTTAATTCGACGAGCGTGAAAATAATGTTTGAGCGTTGATAGCCAAAAGCTATCTCGAGCAACGGTTTGGGCGTTAATTTTTCTATCATTCCTGAGCCTTTTATCACTTTTAGACAGTTTAACAAAGATTGCTATACTCTTTTAAAAATTATCAAGGGGAAAATTAGTGAAACAAATTGACGACCGGACTCAGCTCTTAAATGAGAAAAGCGAAAACAACGAGGCGAAATATGTTTTGTACTGGATGCAGATTTTCAAACGCACATCGCACAACCACGCGCTTAATTTTGCTATCCGGGCTGCCAATGAGAGAAAGCTTCCGCTTGTAGTTTACGAAGGTTTAAAGTTTTATTACCCATGGGCGAGCGACCGAATTCATACCTTTATTCTCGAAGGCGTAGAAGAAAAGAGAGAGGAATTTGAACGGCTTGGAATTCGTTATTTGTTTTATTTGCAAAGAGACGACAAAGATCCGAAACAAACTGTTGCCCGGCTATGCCGAGATGCCGCCCTGCTCGTAACCGATGATTTTCCGTGCTTTATTATTCCCGAACACAACAAAATAATCGCAGAAAAAGCCCAAATCCCGGTTTACGCCGTTGATTCAAACGGGATGATTCCGCTTTCAAAATTTGAGAAAGAAGAGTATGCAGCCTATACCATCCGTCCGAAAATCAAGCGGTTACTGCCCGCTTACATCACGCCGTTTGTCGAAGAAAGAATAATTATCAAGCAACCTAACTTAAAAGTTGAGTGCCCCGAAAACATTGTCAATGCGAAAAATATTGTCCAATTAGTTTCGCAATGCAACATTGATCATAGTGTTAAATCTTCGCCCGTTTATCACGGCGGAACAATCAACGGTCGCAAACGCTTGGCTTACTTTGTCAAAAACATTTTGCCTCGATATGACGAAACGCGCTCGGAGCCGAGCGTTGACGGTGTTTCACGAATGTCATCGTATCTACATTTTGGATTTCTGTCGGCTCAGGAGATTTATCACGCCGTCGCCGACTCGGACGTACCGCAATCTGCCAAAGACGCGTATCTCGAAGAACTCGTGGTGCGGCGCGAGCTGGGTTACAATTTCACGCGTTTTAACCCGAATTACGATTCGCTCGAAAGTTTGCCTGATTGGGCTCAAAAGACAATTCGAGAACACGACGGCGACAAACGCCCCACAATTTATACGCCCACAGAAATCGAAGAGGGCAAAACCGGCGATGAACTGTGGAACGCCGCGCAACGCGAATCAATTGAAACCGGCGAGATTCACAATTATATGCGAATGTTGTGGGGCAAAAAAGTAATCGAATGGCGACCGTCTTATAAAGACTCTTTTGATTTGCTAATTCATTTAAACAATAAATATTCGCTCGACGGACGCAATCCGAATTCTTACGCCGGAGTTTTGTGGTGTTTTGGCAAACACGACCGCGCATGGGGCGAACGTCCTGTTTTCGGTAAACTGCGTTACATGAGTTCGGTCAACACGGCGCGTAAATTTGACGCCCAAAAATACATTGCCTGGACAAAATATCCGATAAATTCCGAATTAAATACGGAAACACTCACTGGTTAATTGTGTTTTACATCCTCAACTATTGTGCGGGCTTCCACAAAAGGTGAGCTCAATCCAATTCAAATGTTAAAATCGTAAATTTAGATATTAAATAGGAGCCGAAGAAAAATGAGCCGTTGGCGCGGACGCTGGGAAAATTTCTGAGAATTAGCCGTAACGGGTGGTCCTCCCGTGCGGGGGACGAAATTAATGGCTTGGCGCGTTCCATCTCTTTGGAAAGAATTGCAAAGCGGGGAGACAACTCTGCTCGAAAGCTCAAAAGTTTTAGTCAGTCAAAAACAACTGCTGGCGGCAACGCGAAAAGTATTGCTTGAAATTGCCGCCGATATTCGTGCGGGGTTGCTTGAAACAGTCGGCGTGGAAAGCCGTTTTGTCGAAGAGCAAAAGTGTTCGATAATACTTGATTTACCTGCAGATGCGAATGCGGAAACGATTGCCCGGGCGATTGATGCTGAAAACATTGAGGCGTGGTGCGACGCCGAAGGGCGCGTTCATGTTGGCATCAGCCCCTGGTTTACAACCAAGGATGTTGATCAAACCGTGCTGTGCACAATTAAGGTAATTCATGTCCTGCTCGGAATACACGCCGGCGATGCAGATGTCACTGCGCCTCGAACTTTCGGTCAAAAACTGCTTAAAGCGATCATTGACGTGATGCTCATCCTAAAGAAATCCCAACAAAGAAAATTTTGAAGAATTGATATATTTATGATTGGCTTTGAAAAAACCTAAACCCGACACAAGCTATCGGAAAACTAATCTCCCGACAAAGCTCTGCGAATACTGTGCAAAACCGATGACTTGGCGCAAACGTTGGGCTAAAGTATGGCACGAAGTAAAGTTCTGTTCAGAACGCTGCCGCCGCGCTTACAAAAATTCAAAATAGTTCTCAGAATTAAATATTTTTGTGTTAGTATCGCTTTCGCTAGACCACCCTTTTTAAAACAACACAGGAGAATATTTAATGCAAAATTTGTTAATGAAGCTTTTTTCCGCCAGAAATCCCAAATTAGATTTAGCATTTCTGGCACTTGTTTTCGTCGCATTTGTCATCGGTTGCGGGGGCAGTTCTTCGAGCACTCCAAAAAAACCAATTCCCGCCGCTTATCTCGGAACTTGGACGGGAACCGACGGCACATTGATTTCTATTCGCAATGATAATACCGGTGATTACAAAGCCGGTAGCTCAAAAGTTGATGGCGCGGCAGTCGAAGTTGACGAAACCGGCAAAGAAATAAAATTTACAATGCTCGGGGTAGAAGTCGGCAAATATAAAATTGACAAAGCTCCTTCGGGAAGTTCCATGACGCTCAACGGAATGGTTTACAAAAAGGCGGGCGGTTCAATGTCAAACGACAGTAGCTCAGACTCCGATGCCTCAAGCGGAGATATTCCGAGCAGTGACGAATTAAATGCGCTCGTTGGTGAGACGATGGAAAGTTTCAACTCAGCGATTCAATCCGGCGATTTCACTGATTTTCACACGAATATCTCAACGGCATGGCAGGAACAAATCACGGCTGACAAACTCAAAGAAACCTTTGCTCCGTTCATCAAGCAAAAAATTGATTTGACACCAAAAGCAGGTACATCACCGACATATTCGCCTAAACCTGAAATTGACGAAAACGGGATGTTAAAAGTTGACGGCAGCTATCCTACTGCCAAAGGGAAAAACCCTCAGTTCAAATTGACTTATACCAAGGAAGGTTCGGACTGGAAATTATTCGGCATCCGCGTCGTTCAGTAGCATTTGAGTTCTTTATGTGGTTCTTTATGCGACCAAGGCAGAAGCCCGCGCCGAGCAAGGGCGCGGGCTTCTGCCATTGAAAGCAGTTCTATTTGATAATCGAAAAACCGCTCGGCTTGATGGAACGAACTTTGATTTTGTCTTGTAAATCTTCTGGTAAAATGACGCGGGGCGTAATGGCTCCGTCGGGTGCGATATCAAGTTCGATAAACAAATTGTCCAGCGTTAAGCTATCTAGTACCGAACGCGCTCCGTAAAGCGTGATCCCTGCTTTTTCCGGCATCGCTTTCGTGTCGGATGTAGTCCGCACCGGAATATTTGCAAAAGTTTTTTCAATCCGTTGTTCGCCGACTTCGACATCAACATTAACCAGAGCTTCCAGAACTGTAATTTTAGGATCAAGTAAGTCAACCGTTACCTGTTTTTCCGTAAAACTCCGGGTCCGGGTATTGAGATCAATTTTTTCGGTCGGAATGTTGTCGAGAGCATTGACGCGACTTGCCGCTCCGCGCACATTAACACTGCTTGGAGTAACAACCGTATTGTAAATCTCAAAACCTTCGGGTAATTGGCCGGTGAAAACGGGTTTGACTTCAATTGATTTTTCTTTGCTCGGTTCGATTTTGACCGAAATTTTGCTTGGTTCGATTTCGTTGAGTTTGACACCGTTTGGCAATTCAATATTAACATTATCGGGCTTGAGCTGAATGACAAACTCACCGGATTTGTAAGTGGTCAAATCAACGACCGCGGTTAAATCATCACCGCTCAACCGACTGACGCGGGTTTTGTCACCGGTGACGGTAATGTCAACTTTGTTGAGCGGTTCATTAACGGTTTCGGTCTCGCTCGGGAGCTGGAGAATTAAGCGAACGTTGCCCAACCTGCGCAGCGTCGGCGCACGATTGCCCGTAATGCCATACCACAAAATCAGAGTAATAAAAAGCGCAATTGTTTTGGTTAGCCAATCCTCCAGAAAGATACTGTGAAGCCAGGATTTAAGAATTTGCCAACGGTCGTCGTTTGTCATTCAAAGTTCCAAGTTTCAAGTTCAGGGTTCAAGTTTATGTAAGATATTTTAAACTTTGAACTTTAAACCCTGAACTATCCCAAGGTAATCTCAGTCTCACTTTCTTTCAGAGTTTTGGTCGGCTCGCGTTTTCGTTCGTGAACCGGAATGTCCATAGCTTCGAGTAGCAAACGACGGAGCATCGTAGTATCCAAATTGCGTTTGATTCTGCCGGCTTCGACAAACGAAATAATGCCGGTTTCTTCGGAAATGACGACGACTATGGCATCCGTGTCTTCGGTAATACCGATTGCGGCGCGGTGACGCGTGCCGGTGTCTTTTGAAAGTCGCGGGTTTTGTGTCAGCGGCAAAAAACACGCGGCAGAGGTAATTCGTTCGTTATGAACGATTACCGCGCCATCATGGAGCGGCGTTTCCGGATTAAAAATCGTGATTAATAAATCGTAACCAAGCCGGGCATCAAGCCTGACGCCCGCGTCAATAAAATTCCGCAACCCGACGCCGCGTTCTAAAACAATCAAGGCACCGGTTTTCGTCGAAGATAGCGAAGCTGCGGCAAGAATAATTTCGTCGTAAATTGTTTCACCAAGCTGCCCTTCGGTTCGCCGACGAATCGGGTTTTGAATTCGATTGCCGAGGTAAATTAAGGCTTGACGAATTTCAGATTGAAACAAAACGATGATCGCGACGCCGATGTATAGCGCTGCTCCGCGCAAAACAAATTCTAAAGTCGGCAAATCCTGCGTAACAGCGAGCCAGTAAAGCAGTAACAAACCAACCAGTCCGGCAATCATCGGCGTGGCGCGTGTTCCCCGGACGAGCCTCAGCAAAATATAAACAATCAGAAAAACCACTGCGAAATCAATTAAACTTCGCAAAGTGACGATTCTATGTAAAAATTCGCTGAATGTTTCAAACAAGTGAGTTTCGCCCTTTATCCTTAATTCTTAGTCCTCAGCTCTTCGCAGTTTGTAGATTAATCCCGCTTAAAATTAGACAGCTCAAGGCAAACAACTGGGAATGTTAAATGTATCTACGATGTTTCAGAATGGCTTTTTATTAAAGCCACAATTTCCTTGATGCTATCAACTATCTACGCGGTTGTCAGGTTATTCTTGGGAGAAGATTTCGGCAAATTTTGAATCAAATTTAAAACTAAGCTATTCTTTGCCGAACCTAGTTTCTTAATTCTGGCATATTTTGCAGCTAAACAAACAAAATTTATGAGAAAACAAGACAAATTCATTTTGTCATTCTTGCTATTAGTATTTTTCTGCTGTATGCAGAATTTGACGATAGCGGCGGAGCCACTTCGGTTCAAAATCGCTCTTGACCCAACTTTGTCCGAGCCCGGACAAGCAGTTTCGGGACGGCTTTTGATTTTCATGACCGCCAAGACCAAACCCCTCGACGTCATTGAGCCTGACTTCCTCAATCCGGAAGCCGTTTTTGTATCCGGAATTGAAATAACAAATTTGGAGCCGGGCAAAAGCATCGAGATCAACCCGGATGTGCTGTCTTTTCCCAAATCCTTTTCCGCTGCCCCGGCAGGCGGTTATCAAGTAATGGCGTTGCTCGACACCAATCACTCTTACACTTACGACGGCATGGGCGAAGGCGATTTATACAGCAACGTTGTCAAAATAAACCTGCCGATTGCAAATACTGTCCAGGAATTGATTTTGAATGAGAAAGTTCCCGGCAAAACAATGGCGGTTCCCGAAAATGTCAAATTTATCAACTTTGAAAGTCCGGCGCTTTCTGCCTTTTGGGGAAGACCTATCATCATGAAGGCGAGCGTGGTGCTGCCGCCGAATTACGACAAATCAAAATCAGAAACTTATCCGACCGTTTACAATGTTCACGGCTACGGCGGAAACCACCTGGGACCATTACGCGGGGTTTCCGAAATGCAGGTAGCAATGAGCGCCGGCAAACGACCGGAAATGATTTACGTTTATCTCAACGCCAACAATTCGCTTGGGCATCATGTTTTCGCGGATTCAGCGAATAACGGACCGTGGGGACGTGCGCTCACGACGGAATTAATTCCGTATCTTGAAAAACAATTTCGGATGGACGCAAAGGTTTCCGGCAGATTTTTGACCGGACATTCTTCCGGCGGCTGGTCAACTCTCTGGCTGCAAGTCAATTATCCGGATGTTTTCGGCGGAACCTGGTCAACCTCGCCCGATCCGGTTGATTTTCACTCGTTTACGGGACCTGATTTAACACTCAGCACTCCGCAAAATTTCTTTCACGGAGCTGATGGCAAGCCTTACAATCTCATCCGCGATCAAGGCAAAGATATTATGTCGTTTGAAGAATATGCCAGGCTCGAACGTGCGACAGGTTATTACGGCGGACAATTGGCTTCGTTTGAAGCGGTCTTTAGTCCGAAAGGCGACGACGGACAACCGATGACGCTCTTTGACCGCGACACTGGGCGGATAGATCCAATAGTGCAAAAAGCGTGGGGTAAATACGACATTTCAAGGATTTTGCAAGACAATTGGAAAACACTTGAGCCAAAGTTAAAAGGCAAAATTCATATCGTCGTCGGGACGGCTGACACATTTCATCTTGACGAAGCCGTTCGCTTGCTCGACGCTAAACTAAAAGCTTTGGGAAGCGATGCCAAAATTGAATATATCGAAGGTCGCACACACTTTGACCTTTACAGAGATGGACTTAGCGACCGCATTGCTAACGAAATGTACGCCATCGCTCGTCCGAAAGCGAAAATTGCCGCAACAAAATAATTTATCGAGAAATCTAAAAGGGAAAGCTTCTGATCAGAGGCTTTCCCTTTTGATTGTAATTAAACTGATTTTTACGCCATCTCTTTAAATTTACTTAATGATGATTTGAAATATTCTAGGATTTGGACGGCTTGCTCACGTTTAACAGTTGGAAAATTTTTCAAGAATTCGTCAAGCGAAATACCAACCGCTAAATTATCAAGCAAAGCCGAAACCGGAACTCGCGTTCCGTTAAAAATGGGTGTTCCGCCTAAAATATCTTTATCAATTTTGATTTGCGGAGGTAAAGACAGTGTGTTTTTGCGTTTAACTGTAATTGCATCTTCCCAAAATTTATTATCTTCGGCTTGAGCAATTACAATGTCATCAATTTCGCTTTCGGAAAATTTACTGTTCATATTTCCCAACCCGTAATTATTCTCAAGCAGCTTCTATTTGCGCAAGTGGTAGCT
>JBDTZD010000293.1:0-12663 GCA_040005335.1 Pyrinomonadaceae bacterium
CCGCCGGAATCAATCGTCCCATAATGACGTTTTCCTTGAGTCCGCGCAGATAATCCACGCGACCGGAAATCGCCGCTTCGGTTAAAACGCGGGTCGTTTCCTGGAAACTCGCCGCCGAGATAAACGAATCGGTCGAGAGAGACGCTTTAGTAATACCCAGCAAGAGATCTTCGGCAACCGCCGCTTGTCCGCCGTTGTCTTCAGCTTTACGATTTTCATCATCAAAGCGGAAACGGTCAACCTGCTCTTCGAGCAAGAAATCCGTGTCGCCGACATCCTTAATCCGCACCCAGCGCAGCATTTGCCGAACAATCACTTCGATATGTTTGTCGTTAATCAAAACGCCCTGCAGCCGATAAACTTCCTGAATTTCGTTGACCAGATACTCGCGCAACTGGTTAACGCCTAAGACTTTCAGAATATCGTGCGGATTAAGCGGTCCGTCCATTAAAGCTTCGCCCGATTTAACGCGGTCACCGTCCTGCACGTTGACGTGAGTTCCGCGCGGGATATCATATTCGCGTTCCTCGCCGTCGTCGCCGACAATGCTGATTTTACGTTTTCCTTTGGAAACGCCGCCGTATTTAATTACGCCGTTGATTTCCGCCATAATTGCGGGTTCTCCGGGGCGACGCGCTTCAAACAATTCGACAACGCGCGGGAGACCACCCACAATATCCTTTGTTTTCGTAGTTTCACGCGGCATTTTAGCAATAATGTCACCCGCTTCGACCATATCGCCGTCATTGACCATCAAATTTGCCCTGACCGGCATCTGGTAAGTCTTGAGCGATTTAGTGCTGTCGCGGATTTCGATTCGCGGTTGTCGTTTTTCATCCGCCGAATCTTTGACAACAAGGCGTTTTTGCCCGGTCACGTTATCGGTTTCCTCTTCAACTGAAACGCCTTCTTTCAGGTCCTGATACCGAATCGTCCCGGAAACTTCAGTCAAAATCGCGTTTGTAAAAGGATCCCAAATTGCCAAAGCGTCATCTTCTTTAACTTTCTGATTTTCTTTGACGAGAATTTGCGAACCGTAAACAATTTGATAACGTGCAGTTTCACGCCCGCGTTCATCAACCAAGCCAATTTCGCCGTTGCGATTAATGGCAATGCGTTCACCTTTGCGATTGCTGATGATGTTGAGCTCGTGATAAACGACTTTTCCGTCAACGCGAGCTTCGTGTTTCGATGATTCTTCGAGACGCGCCGTGCCGCCGACGTGAAAGGTGCGCATCGTTAGCTGCGTTCCCGGTTCACCAATTGATTGCGCCGCGATGACGCCGACGGCTTCGCCAATATCAACTGTTCTACCAGTCGCAAGGTTTCTGCCATAGCATCTGACGCAGACGCCGCGACGCGATTCGCAGGTTAATCCCGAACGGATTTTGACCTCCTGCAAACCTGCTTGCTGAACTTTTTGAGCCAGGTCTTCGCTAATTTCCGTACCCGCCTCAACGATTGTCGTGCCGTCAACCGGGTCAATAATGTCATTGAGCGCGGTGCGTCCGACGATGCGGTCACGAAGAGATTCAATTTCTTCGCCATTGCGAATAATCGCCGTCGCGCCAATTCCGCGAATCGTGTTGCAGTCAGGTTCCGAAACGATGACATCTTGCGCCACGTCAACCAGACGACGAGTTAAGTAACCGCTATCAGCCGTTTTCAAAGCAGTATCAGCCAAACCTTTGCGGGCGCCGTGCGTTGAGATAAAGTATTGCAGCACATCCAAACCTTCGCGGAAGTTAGCGCGAATCGGGGTTTCGATAATCGTTCCGTCGGGACGCGCCATCAATCCGCGCATTCCGGCAAGCTGTTTAATCTGCGCTGCGGAACCGCGCGCTCCCGAATCCGCCATGATCAGAATCGGATTAAGCTCGTTGCGATCTTTTTCGCGTTTGTCCATCGCGATGAACATTTCTTTGGCGACTCTTTCGGTAACATCATTCCAGATTGAAATAACTTTGTTATAACGCTCTTGGTTAGACATAGCGCCCGAAAGATAATCGTTTTCGATATCAATCACGTCTTTTTCAGCTTGTTCGACCAGTTCCGCTTTGTTTGGCGGCGTGACAAGATCGTCAATACCAATAGAAACTCCGGCTTTCATGGCGTACAAGAAGCCCAAGTTTTTCATCTCATCCAGCAGTTTAACCGTGCGCTCGTGTCCCATTCGCAAATGAGCGTAGGAAACCAGCGAACTTAAACCCTTCTTTTTCAAAACGCCATTAACAAACGGTAAGTCTTTGAAAAGTCGGTCGTTGAAAATTACTCGTCCGACCGTAGTGTCAATGATATGAGTTTTGTTTGCTTTGAGACGCTCTTCGCCGGTCTGAATTCGCGCCCGGATAATATCCTGCGGATTGTGTTCCTTTTCGAGATCAACTAAATCACCTTTCCAGCGCAATTTAATTTTCGTTTGAGTTTGCACTTCACCTGCGTCAAGCGCGAGCAAAACGTCTTCGACCGAGCTAAAGACCCTTGGGACCGGATTGCCTTGTTTATCAAGACGAAGAACAGGTTTGCCATCGGCATCTCGTTCGAGAGTCGTGTGATATTGACCTTTCATGCCTTCCCGTGCGCGAGTCAGGTAATAGCATCCCAACACAATGTCTTGTGACGGGACGGCAATCGGCTGACCGGAAGCAGGCGACAAAATATTGTTTGAGGCGAGCATCAAAACGGCAGCTTCGATTTGCGCTTCGGGCGAGAGCGGAATGTGAACCGCCATCTGGTCGCCGTCAAAGTCAGCGTTAAAAGCTGTACAAACGAGCGGATGCAATCTGATAGCTTTGCCTTCGACCAGCACCGGTTCAAAGGCCTGAATACCCAAACGGTGAAGGGTGGGAGCGCGATTCAGAAGAACCGGATGCTCTCTAATCACGTCTTCCAAAATGTCCCAGACAATCGGGTCCTGGCGATCAACCATTTCTCGCGCCTGTTTAATAGTCGCGGCGAATTCCTGCTTTTCAAGTTGGTTGTAAATAAACGGCTTGAACAATTCGAGAGCCATTTTCTTTGGTAATCCGCACTGATGAAGTTTCAAATCAGGTCCGACGACAATTACCGAACGTCCCGAATAGTCAACGCGCTTACCAAGTAAGTTTTGACGGAAACGACCTTGTTTACCTTTTAATGTACCTGAAAGCGATTTGAGCGGACGATTGTTTGCGCCGCGTAAAACGCGTCCGCGCCGTCCGTTGTCAAAGAGTGCGTCAACGGCTTCCTGAAGCATTCTTTTTTCGTTGCGAACAATGACTTCCGGAGCGCGTAGTTCAATCAGTTTTTTCAAACGATTGTTACGGTTAATCACCCGGCGATAAAGATCGTTTAAATCCGACGTCGCAAAACGTCCGCCGTCAAGGGGCACGAGCGGGCGAAGTTCGGGCGGAATAACCGGAATTACATCCAAAATCATCCATGCCGGATTGTTGCCCGAACGCAAAAACGAATTGGCGACTTTAAGTCGTTTGGAATACTTCAGCTTTTTCTGCTGCGAGTTTTCCTCCTTCATTTTCCCGCGCAAATCCGTCACGAGACCTTCGATGTCAATTCCTGACAAAAGCTCTTTAATTGATTCCGCGCCCATTTTAGCAAGAAATTGACCGGGATACTCGCGGACAAGTTCGCGGTAACGTTCATCGGTCAGCAGTTCGCCTTGCTTGATTCCCGGAACGTCGCCCGCGTCAAGGACGATGTACTGCTCGAAGTAAAGAACTTTTTCAAGTTCGCGAAGCGGCAAATCAAGCAAATGACCAATCCGCGATGGCAGACCTTTAAAAAACCAGACGTGTGAGCACGGGCTTGCTAAATCAATATGTCCGAGCCGTTCGCGGCGCACCTTGGCCTGCGTTACTTCGACGCCGCACTTATCGCAAATTACACCCCGGTGTTTCATGCGTTTGTATTTTCCGCATAAACATTCCCAATCGGCAATCGGACCGAAAATACGGGCGCAAAACAAACCGTCACGTTCAGGTTTGAATGTCCGATAGTTGATGGTTTCCGGTTTGGTGACTTCACCATGCGACCATTCTTTGATTTTCTCTGGCGATGCCAGGCGAATCCGAATCGCTTCAAAATCCGGTACTAACTGTGTTTTATTATTTTGTTGCAACCGAAACATTTCTATTTTGGATTTTAGATTTTGGATTTTGGATTTTAAATCTTTGGCAAAAACGTTTTGCTTCCAATCGAAAATCGCAAATCCAAAATCCAAAATTGAACTTATTCAATGCCTCCGACGATCAAGGCTTCACCAACGCCGAGTTCTTCTTCTTCCGCGCTCAACTGTCCTTTTTGGATCAGTTCCACGTCGAGACAGAGCGATTGTAGTTCGCGGATGAGAACGTTAAACGATTCGGGCAAGCCGGGGCTGTAATCCGATTCACCTTTGACGATTGACTCGTAGATTTTCGAGCGACCAGCCACATCATCAGATTTGGCAGTTAGCAATTCCTGCAGAATATGCGCCGCACCGTAGGCTTCGAGGGCCCAGACTTCCATCTCGCCAAAACGCTGTCCGCCAAACTGCGCTTTACCGCCCAAAGGCTGTTGCGTAATCAGGCTGTACGGTCCGATTGACCGTGCATGAATTTTGTCATCAACCAGATGCGACAATTTGAGCATATAAATGTAACCGACAGTCACCTTCTGCTCGAACTGTTCACCCGTTAAACCGTCGTAAAGACGAGTTTTGCCCGACAGTCCCACCGACGGCGGAAGCGATAATTCGTCAAACTTATCATTCGCTTTCTGAATGTAGTCTTTGATGTCTGTTTCACTCGCGCCGTCAAAAACCGGAGTCGCAAAGTGAAGCCCAAGAACTTTACCAGCCCACCCTAGGTGAGTCTCCAAAATTTGACCGACATTCATTCGGCTCGGAACACCAAGCGGATTCAAAACGATTTCAACCGGCGTTCCGTCAGGCAAATACGGCATGTCTTCTTCAGGCAAAATGCGTGCGATCACACCTTTGTTGCCGTGCCGTCCCGCCATTTTGTCGCCGACTGAAAGTTTGCGTTTCATGGCGATAAAGACTTTAACCATCTTAATCACGCCCGGCGGCAGTTCGTCGCCCTGTTTGAGCTTCGAAATTTTATCCTCGTAAATATCGCTCAGAATTTGGATTTGACGCTCGGTCTTGTCTTCGTATGCCTTGATTTCACCGGCAATGTCAACACTCGTGGCAGTCAATTCCACTTTGCGGAGAACTTTTGGTTCAACGCCCCGAATCATCTCGCGGGTAACAGTCGTGCCCGCCTCAATCAATACCTCTTTGTTGCCGTCAACTAAGTTTTTGGCGAGTTTACGACCTTCGATTAATTCGTAAATCCGTTCGTCACGCTGTTCACGAAGAATACGAATCTCATCTTCGAGGTCGCGGCGCAGACGATCTTCTTCAACGGCTTCAATGTCGAGCGAACGATTGTCTTTATCCTGTCCTTTGCGGGTGAAAACCTGAACGTCAACGACCGTTCCATCAATTCCCGGGGGAGCTGTCAGGCTGGCGTCTTTAACGTCTCCGGCTTTTTCGCCGAAAATCGCTCGCAGCAGTTTTTCTTCTGCCGTCAATTGAGTTTCGCCTTTTGGCGTCACCTTGCCGACTAGAATCGTTCCCGGTTTGACCTGCGCTCCGATCCGGATAATTCCCGATTCGTCCAAATCGCGGAGCATATTTTCGCCGACGTTTGGAATATCTCTGGTAATTTCTTCGGGTCCGAGCTTAGTGTCGCGGGCTTCGATTTCTAATTCTTCAATGTGAATCGAAGTATAATAATCTTCTTTGACGAGGCGTTCCGAAACCAGAATCGCATCTTCAAAGTTATATCCGCGCCAAGGCATAAACGCGACCATTACGTTTCTGCCAAGAGCAAGTTCGCCTTTGTCGGTGCAGGGGCCGTCGGCGATGACCTGGCCTTTAGCGACTCGCTCGCCGATGTTGACGATTGGACGCTGATTAATACAAGTGTTTTGATTTGACCGCGTAAATTTAACGAGCGAATAAATGTCCGCCGTTACTTCGCGCGAAATTGTTCCGCCGACATTATGATCGGCTTTGACGATAATGCGCTCCGAATCAACATAATCAACCACGCCGTCACGCTTTGCGACAACTACCGCGCCTGAATCCTGCGCCGTCACTTTTTCCATGCCCGTTCCGACAAACGGCGATTCAGCCCTTAGGAGCGGCACTGATTGACGCTGCATGTTCGAGCCCATCAGAGCGCGGTTCGCGTCGTCGTTTTCAAGGAACGGAATTAAGGATGCGGCAACCGAAACCAGTTGTTTCGGCGAAACATCCATGTATTGGATACTATCTCGCGTCGCCAGCAAAAACTCGCCGGCTTTTCTGGCTGCATTGCGTTCATTAATAATATGACCGTCTTTATCAAGTTCAATGTTGGCTTGACCGACAACCCACTTATCTTCTTCCCACGCCGTTAGGTAAAACGGATACGGTTCATGCTCGATTTTGCGACCACCTTTGGGAATTTCAGCGTTAGCAGCGTTTACTTCTTCAAGCTTGGCATGTTCGCCGTGACGATATTTAGTATCACCGCCGTTATTGATTTTGACGTATTCGATCACACGTCCATCTTCGACTTTGCGATATGGCGATTCGATAAAACCAAATTCGTTAATTCGCGCAAAGCACGATAGCGACGAAATCAAACCGATGTTCGGACCTTCCGGCGTTTCAATCGGACAAATTCGACCATAGTGAGTCGGGTGAACGTCACGAACTTCAAATCCGGCGCGCTCTCTGGAGAGACCACCAGGTCCAAGTGCGGAAAGCCGCCGTTTGTGCGTGATTTCCGAAAGTGGGTTCGTTTGATCCATAAACTGCGAGAGTTGCGAAGACCCGAAAAACTCGCGGACGGCCGCCGTCACGGGTTTCGCGTTAACTAGATCGCGCGGCATCGTAGTATGCATTTCTTGCTGAATGGACATCTTTTCTTTGATCGCCCGTTCCATTCTTTCAAGTCCGATGCGGAACTGGTTTTCGAGCAGCTCACCTACCGCGCGGACGCGCCGATTGCCCAAATGATCAATATCATCCGGCAAAAAATCGTTCGGTTTACGCTTCATTTTCAGCAGATAAGTGATAACTTCAAGAAAATCAGGTGCTGAAAGAAGCGGATCATTGATTCGATCGCGTTCCGGTCTGCCCATCTTGATGTTAAATTTGAGTCGTCCGACGCGCGACAAATCAAACTTGCGAGCATCAAAGAACATCCCCTCCATCAGTTTGTAGGCAGTAGGCACGGTGGGAGGATCACCGGGACGCATTTTGCGGTAGATCTCAAGCATCGCGTCAACCGGCTTAGTATTGGCGTCCTTTTTAATCGTTGCTGAAAGAATACCTCCAAAATCATCACGTTCGGGAAAGAAAACCGAAAAGCTTTCGACTCCGCCGCTTTCAATAATTTGCTGCAATTTGGTGGCAGCAATTTCATTGTTCGCTTCAACTAAAACTTCGCCGGTTTCGGCATCGAAAATATCTTCGAGCGCAACAGCGTTTTCAAACGAATTTTGGGCGACTTCGACTTCTTTGACGCCAGCCTTCCTCAGTTCGCGCAAGATTGCTCCGGTAATTTTCTTGCCGGCTTTGACAATCGGCTCGCCATCTTTTCCGATGCTAATGTCATTTTCTGAAAACATTCCAGCGAGACTGCTTGAACCTTTTTCCGGCACTTGCATCAAGAGCTTGCCTTGTTCAACCCGCACCTCATCGGATTGATGAAAAAGGCGCAAAATCTCCGAATTTGAAAATGAAGCGTTTCTGACAGCTTCTTCAATAAGCTGATCGTTATGCAAATTGCTCAACTCAAATTTTGGATTAAGCCAAAGCCCTAGAGCTCGCAAAAACGTTGTCGCTAGAATTTTCTTTTTGCCAAGGCGCGCATAGAGAAGATTTTTCTGATCGTATTCAAATTCGACCCACGAACCGCGATAAGGAATAATTTTAGCGATGAAAGTACCGCGTTCTGCCTTGAAAAACACCCCGGGCGAGCGGTGAAGTTGTGAAACAATAACGCGCTCAGTTCCATTAATAATGAACGTGCCGTTGTCGGTCATTAAGGGAATCTCCCCAAAGAAGACTTCTTCTTCTTTAATGTCCCGAATTGTTTTTGCAGCAGTTTCCGGATTGATATCGTAAACCGTCAAGCGAATTTTCACCTTGAGCGGAACACCGTAAGTCATTCCGCGCTCGCGGCACTCCTGCTGTTCATGTTTATGTTTAAGACCGACAGGTTCGCCGCAGTTATCACAGAGACGCGGGCGAACATTGTTAAAAGTGCCGCAGTTATGGCACATTGTTTCGCCTGGATTAAGCGGATCAACCGCGATTTTCACTCCGCATTGTTTGCAGTTTGCCCGCAAATAACCTAAACCTTCGAGCAGACCGCATTTGCACTGCCAGTTCCCGATTTGATACTCGACGAAATCCAGAGTGGCTGTTTCGCGGAAATCGGAAATCGGAAAAACGGATGAAAAGACAGCTTGCAGGCCAGTCAAATCACGCTCTTCCGGTAATAAATCCATTTGTAGAAAGCGATCGTAAGATTTTTTTTGAACCTCAATCAAATTCGGAATCCGCACGGCGGTGCTGATTTGTGAAAAGTCTACGCGTTGTGGTGCTTGGCTCGTTCGTCGTCCTAGCCCGACTGTTTTCGTCTGAAGGGGATTCGCAATCATAATATTCGTTTGATTTCCCTTGAAAAATTAATTTTTCCTGTTGCCACGACTGTTATTTACTGCTAATATCCGCATTAACAAAAATAATAGTCACCGATTACTGGTTAAAATAAAGACAGAAATGCGGTTAGGGCAAAAAATGCCCGAACCGCTTATTTGATGAGCAGTCTAAAAACTCATTTAAAAATTGCTGATTTGACCGAATTAATAAATTCGTCAATTATAAATAAAATCCGCACCTGATTTAACAAGCGAGGGATAAGATGAAAGCGCGGCAGAAAAAGTTGCCGCTGACTAAATTCGTTTTTATTGTAGCACGTTGTGCCTTTGTCGAATAACCTGACAAAGGCACAACTTTCTTATTTGGTGTTTAAAGAGCCAAACTTATTTAACTTCGACAGTAGCACCGGCTTCGGTTAATTTAGCTTTGATAGCTTCGGCTTCGTCTTTCGAGACGCCTTCCTTAACTGCTTTCGGCGCGCCGTCAACCAGGTCTTTAGCTTCTTTCAAACCAAGAGCCGTGATTTCGCGAACAACTTTAATGACGTTGATTTTGGCGGCGCCGGCGGCGGTCAAAATAACGTTAAATTCGGTTTGCTCTTCCTCTGCCGGAGCCGCTTCAGCTGCTGCACCGCCTCCTGAAGTAGCCACTGCTGTGGCTGCTGCTGCCGAAACACCAAAAACTTCTTCGAGTTCTTTGACGAGATGCGAAGCGTCAAGCAAAGTCATAGTTTTCAGAAACTCAATTACATCTTCTTTTGTAGCTGCCATGATTTTTAGTTCTCCTAATACTTATTTTTCTAGGTTTGGTATTTTGCAGCCTGTTTTTGCCAACCCAGAGGGACGCTTTATCTTTCGTTTGGTTGCATCACAAACTAATCGAAAGCGTCCGAGGCAAGAGCGACTCTGACCTGCCGCCTGCTCGTTTTTCCTTGAGCTTCTCAAGATTCTGGATTTGTTTATTTGGATTATTGATTAAAGAAGAAAGGCTGCAATGTCTTTTTTAACCCGAACCCCTAAATCCAAAACTTAAAATTAAGTTAAGCTGCTTCCTTTTGATCGCCTATTTGTTTAACGACTACTGCCAAATTACGCGGAACGGCATTGATAACCGTCACCAAACGTTGTGCTTGGCAGTTGATCAAAAATAGAATTTTAGAAATCAGTTCTTCGCGCGAAGGAAGGCTGGCAATTTCTTGAATGCCTTTAACATCAACTACTCTGCCTTCAACGATTCCAACTTTGAACGAATAAATTTCGCCGTTGTCTTTAACAAATTTCGAGAGTGTTTTTGAGAGCATCACCGGATCGCTTTCATGAAACGCGACCCCCGTCATCCCCTTAAAATGTTCCGTAGCACCTGCAAAATCGCCGCCTTCAACTGCTTTTGAGGCAATCGTGTTTTTGACAACCTGATATTTTGCGCCGATTGCTCGAAGCTGATTGCGTAATTCCTGATCTTTGGTAACAGTCAATTTGTTAAACCCGATAACGAGAGCCATGTTCGAATTTTGGAATCGCTCTGTGAGGGCGTTCAAATCATCTTGTTTTGTTTTTCTAGTTTTCATTGTCTCTTTTCCCTCACTCTTCTATTTAACGTAATTTAATTCATCAAGCAGAACGCCCGGGCTCATCGTCGCAGCTAAATTAACTTTTTTAACGTAGCGACCTTTGGCGGTTGACGGTTTCGCTTTGATCACCGCGTCCAGCAAAATCTGCGCGTTTTCCTGCAGTTTATTGGCGTCAAACGAGACTTTGCCGACGGGAGCGTGAATTACTCCGGTTTTATCAACTCGATACTCGATTTTGCCCGCTTTGCTTTCTTCGATGGCGGTTTTAATATCGGTCGTAACTGTTCCGGTTTTAGGATTTGGCATTAAGCCTCGCGGTCCCAAAACCTTGCCGAGCGCGCCAACCAGACGCATCATGTCCGGCGTTGCAATAACAGTATCAAAATCTGTCCAACCACCTTTAATTTTGTTGACCATGTCCTCGCCGCCAACAAAATCCGCTCCAGCTTCTTCGGCTTCGCGAACCTTATCACCCTGCGTAATAACTAAGATGACCTTCGCTTTTCCGCCCAAGCCATGCGGCAAAACAACCGTTCCGCGCACCATTTGATCGGCTTTACGGGGATCAACTCCCAGCCACATCGTTAATTCGACTGTCTCGTCAAACTTGGCAAAAGCAATTTCTTTGACCTTGGCGATTCCGTCAGAGAGCGTGTGCTTTTTGTTTAAATCAACTTTTTCAAGAGCTGCTCTAAACTTCTTTCCGTGTTTTCTCATTTTTACTCCTTAGGTTCTAACGAACTGTTTAAAGTTCTCCCTTTTAATAAAGTAAAAGCAGAAGGATTTATTTATCCCCGGCTGCCTTTATCCTTCAACCGTTAAGCCCATGCTTTTCGCAGTGCCTTCGATTGTTTTGATAGCGGATTCGATAGTTGTAGTATTCAAATCCGGCATTTTAGTGCGGGCGATTTCTTCGATTTGAGCACGAGAAATTTTCCCCGATTTTTCTCGGTTTGGTTTGCCTGAACCCTTGGGAATCCCCGACGCCTTACGAAGCAAATCAGCGGCTGGTGGAGTTTTTGTTTCAAAGGTAAACGAGCGGTCGGCATAAACCGTAATTACAACCGGAATTTTCATATCCGGATCCATCTGTGCGGTTTTTGCATTGAACTGTTTGCAAAATTCCATGATGTTGACACCATGTTGACCGAGGGCGGGGCCAATCGGCGGCGCTGGATTAGCTTTACCTGCCGGAACTTGCAACTTGATATAACCTGTAATTTTCTTAGCCATTTAGTAGGTAATAGGTAATAGGTAATAGGTAATAGGTAACCGTTATTTTCCAACTTATTACCTATAACTTATTACTTATTACTCTTTATTCTTCTTCTGCAAAGGTAATTTTTTCTACGTCAAGGAAGTTTAACTCAACTGGGGTAGAACGTCCGAAAATCGTCACTGTCACTTTCAGGGTTAACTTTTCTTCGTTGACTTCTTCGACTTTGCCCGTAAAACTGGCAAACGGTCCTGACTTGATTCGTACCACTTCGCCGATTTCATATGTAAACTTCGGTTTTGGCTTGTCGGTCGTTTCCTGAATATTGTTGACAATTTGATCAACTTCTTCCTGTGTTAGAGGCGTCGGGTTATGACCACCGATAAAGCCGGTTACTTTCGGTGTTCCTTTAATGATATGAAAAACATTATCGGGAACCCGTGCCTTTTCATCACACTCAATTTCTACCAGGACATAGCCGGGATAAAACATTCGTTGAGATTCAATGCGCTTGCTCCCTCGCATTTCAACGACGGTTTCCTTTGGCAGTAAAACTGAAGTTATCTGCTCATCCAGTTCCATATCGCGGATCCGAGCTTTAAGACTTTCGACAACCTTATTTTCATGCCCCGAATAGGTATGAATAAAAAACCACTGTTTCATCGTCTCAGATCCTTATAAGCCGGCGATTTTATTAATTAGCCAAGTTAAACCCGTCGGATGTTCGTTATCGCCCAAAATAAAAACCCAAGCCTGATCAACTAAAAATAAAAAGATGGCGAAAAAAATAACGTTAACGATCACAATAATCGTTGTATTGGTAACATCTTCACGCGAAGGAAAAGAAGTTTTTTTCAATTCTTCGCGCACTTCACCAATAAATTGACCGGCGCCACCGCCACTTCTTTTTTCCGGTATTGTCTCAACCGCTTCGGACACTTGTTTTAGCTCCCAAAATTTCTTTTCTGCTGGCAGGGGTATCAGGACTCGAACCCGAACCTACGGTTTTGGAGACCGCTATGCTAACCATTGACACTATACCCCTGTAATAAATAATAAAGGGGAAAAGAAATCAACCTTCTCAAACCCCATTACGTTGTTTAAGCGTGAAAAATAACTATTCAACGATATCGGTGACAGTTCCGGCTCCCACCGTCCTGCCGCCTTCGCGAA
>JBDTZD010000394.1:0-3720 GCA_040005335.1 Pyrinomonadaceae bacterium
TCTTTGCGCGACATTGGCTAATTCTTCGTCATGCGTGACCAAAACCAGAGTCGTGCCGTTGGTGCGGTGCAGCTCGGTCATCAAATCGAAAATGTGTCTGCCGTTTTTTGAATCGAGATTGCCGGTTGGTTCGTCCGCCAGTAGAATTTTCGGATTGTTGGCAAAGGCGCGTGCAATGGCAATCCGCTGCTGTTCGCCGCCCGATAACTGCGATGGGTAATGATGCGCGCGATTGGTTAGTTCGACAGATTCGAGCAGTTCATTGGCACGGTTTTTAGAATTTTTGGCTCCGGCGATTTCGAGCGGAATGACTACATTTTCATAAGCCGTCAGGGAAGGAATAAGATGAAACGATTGAAAGATAAACCCGATTTTCTCGCTTCGCAAAGTTGCTAATTTGTCTTCGCTCATATTTGTAATGTCCGCGCCGTCAATCAAAATCTGACCGCTCGAGGGCGCATCAAGTCCGGCAATTAGACCGAGCAGAGTAGATTTACCGCTTCCCGAAGCGCCGACAATCGAAACAAACTGTCCGTCCGGAATTTCTAAAGAGAGAGCATGTAAAATCGTTAGTTGTTCGTCGCCCGAACGCACTGTTTTTTCTACGTTTTTGAGTTCAATCATAAAGTCGCTGAGAGAAATTTAATCATACCGTAAATTAAGAGCGGCGAGAAAAAATCGTTTTCTCTGCATCAAACGGTGCGAGATTTAGAGGAGATGAATTCTGACACAATGATTCGCAATTTTCTGAACTATAAAATCTTGATTTTATTATTGAGCAGTTTTGCCTTTTTTGCCGCGGCTTGCGGCGTTCCGACAATGACGGGGAAAAATTCTTCGCCAGCAACAAATAAAGACGCTGCGCCCGCAAAAGTCATTACCAATAATAAGCCGAAAATATTAGCCTTTGGCGACAGTTTGACAATCGGATTAGGTTTGACCGAAAAGGAAAGCTATCCGTCGCTTCTGCAAGAAAAATTAAAGGCAGACAGTTATGATTACGAAGTTTTAAATGCCGGAATGTCAGGCGACACGTCGGGCGGCGGCTTGGAGAGGATTGATTGGAGCTTGAATCAGCCGAACATCGAAATTCTAATTCTCGAACTCGGCGCTAACGACATTCTCAAAGGTCTTCCAATCGAGCAAATGAAATCTAATCTGACTCAAATAATTCGTCGCGCCAAAGCCAAAAATATCAAAGTTTTGCTCTGCGGAATGTACGCGCCGCTAAATTTAGGCGGCGAGCGCGGGCAGGCAATTAACAAAGCGTTTCAGGATTTGGCAAGCCAGGAAAAGGTTGATTTTATGCCGTTTTTCCTCGAAGGCGTTGGCGGTGTTCCCAAACTTAATCAAGCTGACGGCATTCATCCAAACCCGGAAGGCACGCGCATGGTTGCCGATAAGGTTTACAAATCACTCAAGCCAATGCTGAAAAAGTAAACCAAAATTAGCATCAATCTAATCGTCAAATTCAGCAGCAAAAAAATAATCCCAAAATAAAAATGCTGCTGATGAAGAAGTCTAAAAAACACAATTAAGCCGTCAGAAAAAGGTATATTAAATTATTAATAGACAAGGGGGAAGTATATGAAAAAAAATATAAGTTTGAGATTGATTTTTGTAATCGCAATTGTTGTTTCAGCAACAATAATTGTTCTTGGCGGCGGGGTAGATTCAAAAAAGCCTTTGGAAACAGTTGATTCGGTTGATTTGAAGCGATATGCCGGAAAATGGTTTGAGGTAGCAAGATTGCCGAATAAATTTGAAAAACAATGCGTTGGCAATGTCACGGCTGAATATGTTTTGCAGAAAAACGACAAAATTCAAGTCACCAACAAATGTGACGAAGCCAACGGGAAAAAGACGGTTGCAAGAGGTGAAGCTAGAATTCAGGACAAACAAACCAACGCTAAGCTTGAAGTCCGCTTTGCTCCCAAATTTCTGTCGTTTATTCCCGCAGTTTGGGGCGATTATTGGATTATTGCGCTTGATGCGGAAAATTATCAGTATGCGCTCGTCGGCGACCAAAGCCGTAACTATTTGTGGTTTTTGAGCCGTACCCCGCAAATAAATCAAGCCAAGTATGAAGAGCTTACCAAAATCGCTGCTGACAAAGGTTTTGAGACGACCAAAATTATTCCGGTGAAAAACGATTAGAACCTAAAATCTCAGCGTTTAATTACTGTGCAATAAGTCGCAAAACTAAATCCAATTGTTGCTCTCCGAAGCAAATAAGTTTGATAGACAGGGTGGGAAACGAATGACAAAGCTGTTTCTAACAATTTTTCTTTTGAGTCTAGTTTTTATCCGGGCAAACGCACAAACCGCTCCGACGTCGAAACCTACGCCAGACAATACGGCGCAAAGTTCAACACAATCTTCAACAGCTTACGTTCGCCCAACGGCGGAAAAACGTTTTAAGCGTTATTTCAATAACGCCGTCGGTCCTTTTGCGCTGATTGGAGTCGGGTTTGCGTCAGGCATTGATCAAGCAGGCAAAAATCCTCCGGAATGGGAGCGAAACTTTAAAGGTTTTGCACGGCGGTTCGGTTCAAATTTGGGCGAAAGCGTGATTCAGGAAAGTGTCACTTACGGTTTGGACGAAACTTTCAAACTCGACGCGCATTTCTATAAAAGCCGGAAAAGAGATTTTAGCTCGCGCTTCAAAAACGCGCTTTTGACATCATTTACGGGGCGCACGACGAGCGGCAAACGAGTTTTCGACCCGTCGCGCATTGTCGGCAGTTACGCGGGCAGTCTGATCGCCACAAACGTCTGGTATCCAAAGCGTTTCGACAGCCAGGACGGTTTTCGGCGCGGTTCCCAAGCAATTGCCTTCAGCGTCGGCTTTAACTTTTTAAACGAATTCTTGTTTCACCGGAAATGAAACGCCTGCTGCTTTTCCCGAATGAAGAATTGTTACTTTTCAGATAGAGCTTAGAATAGATAATCATTCAAGACGAAATATGCGCTACCGAATTCCTTATTTGCTTATCGCGATTTTTGTCGCAGGCTTTTTCCTCCAATTTATTAAAGCGACGGCTCAAGCCAACAACAAAGTTGCGAATGATCAATCCGACGAAGATTTTGAAAAGCCTTTAATACCAATTATTGAAAAATGGCTTGAAGGCGAAAGAATAAAAGACAGAATTGATTTGAAAAATCGTGAGACTGCATTTCCAACAACAGTTGATTTGAATAATGACGGCGTAAAAGAATTAACTGTTCAATATAATTGCGCTACGGTAGGAAATTGTATGTTTCGCGTTTACAGTAAAAAAGGGAAAAACTATAAAACAATCCTTTCAGATGGCGCGACTCAAACATTTGAAATTCAGAAAACCAAAACAAAGGGTTATCACAATCTAAAACTGGGAACGCATAACTCAGCTTTTGAGACTTACTATCAATTGTTTAAATTTAACGGTAAAAATTACAAACGGGAAAAATGTTGGACTAATAACTATTACTACATTGATGAAAACGGCAAAGGGAGCATCCTCGAAAAGCCAAAAATATCTTTTGGTTGTAACTGATATTATTTAAATTTTAATTAGCAAAACGAACAAGGGGATAGGGAAATGGATTTAACGGGAAAAACCGCGATGATTGTCGGTGCGGGACGCGGCATTGGGCGCGCGGTCGCCGAATTGTTTGCCAAAGACGGCGCAAATCTAGTTTTGGCTTCGCGCGACGAAGCCGAATTGCTCGAACTCGAAT
>JBDTZD010000379.1:0-12535 GCA_040005335.1 Pyrinomonadaceae bacterium
CTTTGTCAACGGGTTTTCCGTTCATCAAGCCAGCCGTAATGATTATTCGCAAAAGCCTGCGCACCATGTCATTGATTTGCACTTCGGAAATCACTTTTGACTGGAGTGCTTTTTTAATTTCACTCGAATTTAGGAAAGCGCCTGTCGGCATTTCTAAATCAAGACCGTTTTGCACGGTCGGGACGGTCGAATGAACCGCTCCCCAATCCGACACCACAAAACCTTGAAATCCCCAGCGCTTTTTCAAAACTTGCGTTAACAAAAGATTGTTTTCCGCGGCGTGAAAGCCGTTGAGCTTGTTGTAAGACGCCATGACAGACCAGACGCCTCCTTGCTCGACCGCAGCCTTGAATGCCGGAAAGTAAATTTCATTGAGCGTCCGCTCGTTCGCGCGAACATCAATTGTCATTCGATCTTGTTCCTGATTATTAGCCGCAAAATGTTTGACTGAGGAAATAACGTTTTCCGATTGAACGCCTTTGATATAAGCGATTGCCATTTGCCCGGAGAGAAACGGGTCCTCGCCGAAGCATTCAAAATTCCGTCCCCAGAGCGGCACACGCTCGATGTTGATGCAGGGTGCGAGCAAAACATTTTTGCCTTTGGCTTTTGCTTCCTGGGCTATGGCTTGCCCGACTGCATAAACAATTTTCGGATCGAAACTGGCGGCTAAAGCTGCGCCTGATGGAAACGAGCTAGCCGGCGCCGCTCTAATTCCCGCCGGTCCATCAGTCATTTTAAGAGCCGGAATGCCAAGCCTCTCAATTGGAACCGTATCGAAGCCCGTTCCGGCGAGGAGCAAGATTTTTTCGTCCAAAGTTAACTGCAAAAGCAGCTTTTGAACTTTTATTTCGGTTTCACCTTGGTTTTTGAGCGACAGAACACTTTTCCTGCCCCAAAGTGTTGTAGTTGTTAAACTAAAAATACTAATTGCTAAAAGAAGCTGGAACCAAACAGTTTTTAGAATTTTCATTTAATCTCCCAAAATGCCGCCAGACTTTAGACAAACTTTTGGCTAAAACACGTTAATTGTATGGAATTTATCAGAGAGCGGCATTTTAGCTTGATTTATTGTTGTAATCCTAACAAACTTTGTTGTATAAGCTAACAAAAGTTTGCTGGACGATTATAATGTCAACGTGACGAAAAAACACTAAAACCTAGGTCACACCGAAAGCAACAGTCAAAGGGCATTGAGAGGGGAAAGATTGCTGATAAAAATGAACATATTAGGATTAGGCTTAATCTTTTTCGTGTCAGTAAGCGGCATTTATGCCATGAATCCAATTAAATCAAGCGAAGCCTCAAAGCTTGAAATATCGCTTGCAGGCGGCTGGCAATTTCGCCAAGTCGGAAAGGATGATTGGCATCCGGCGACTATTCCGGGTTGTGTTCACACTGATTTGCTTTCCAATAAATTAATCGAAGACCCGTTTTACCGAGATAACGAAAAGAAACAGCAATGGATCGGCAAAACTGACTGGGAATATCAAACAACATTTCAGGTTGCGGCAGAAATGCTCAAGCGTGAAAACATCGAGCTGGTTTTTGAAGGACTTGATACTTACGCCAATGTTTTCTTAAACGATCAGCCGATTCTTGACGCCGACAATATGTTTCGGCGCTGGCGCGTGAATGTAAAAAATAAATTAAAACCAGGCGACAACGTTTTACGCATAAAATTTCGCTCTCCCATTAACGAAATCTTGCCGGTGATGGCGAAAATGAATTACGAATTGCCGGCCGTCAACGATCAGGGAGAAAAAACCAGTCCATACACGCGCAAAGCTCCGTATCAATACGGCTGGGATTGGGGTCCACGTTTTGTCACGAGCGGTGTTTGGAAACCTGTCTATCTTAACGCCTGGGACAAGGCGCGTATTGAAGATCTCAACATTCGCCAAAAAGAGTTGAAAGGGGAGACAGCCAGTTTGACTGCCGAAGTTGAAGTTATAGCTTCGGGAAACGCGGATGCAACCGTTGAAATCGAAAATTTGAATGATAAAAAAGTTGTTGTAAAACAGTCCGTCAAGCTGACGGTCGGAACAAACACAGTAGCGCTTGATTTTGTAGTTGCCAATCCAAAACTCTGGTATCCGGTTGGTTATGGCGAGCAGCCGCTTTACAATTTTCGCGCAAAACTTATCAGTAATAATAAAACAGTTGATCAAACCGTTAAACGAATTGGGTTGCGCAGCGTGGAATTAAGGCAGCAACCTGACCAGTACGGCAAAAGTTTTGAATTTGTTGTCAACGGAATTCCAGTTTTTGCTAAAGGCGGCAACTGGGTTCCAGCCGATAGTTTTCCGACCCGGATTACGAGGGAGAAGTATCGCAATTTACTTGAATCCGCACGCGACGCCAATATGAATACGGTGCGCGTCTGGGGCGGAGGCATTTATGAGTCGGACGATTTTTACGATGCCGCGGATGAAATGGGGCTGCTCGTCTGGCAGGATTTTATGTTTGCCTGCAGCATGTATCCCGGCGACCAGGCGTTTTTGGATAATGTCCGGCAGGAAGCCGTTGATAACGTCAAGCGGCTGCGAAATCACCCGAGCATCGTCATTTGGGTTGGCAATAACGAAATCGAAACTGCTTGGGCGCATTGGGGCTGGAAAGATAAACTGCCCGCCAAGCTCTGGGAGGATTACAAAAAGATTTTCCTTGGCGTTTTGCCCGAAGTTGTTTCAAAATATGATTCTGGGAGAGCTTATTGGTCAAGTTCGCCAAGCTCCAACTTTGAAGACGATGCGGATTCGCAGAAAATCGGCGATGTTCATTATTGGCAAGTCTGGCACGCCTCCGCACCTTTTACAGAATACGAAAAACAGTTTCCGCGTTTTATGAGCGAATACGGTTTTCAATCGTTTCCTGAAATTGAAACCGTCAAAACTTATACTTTGCCGGAGGACCGCGCAGGTATCGAAACACCTATTATGCTGACGCATCAACGACATCCGCGCGGCAATCAACTAATTCGCGAATATATGCTGCGCGAATTTAAAGAGCCAAAAGATTTTGAATCTTTTCTTTATGTCAGCCAGGTTTTGCAAGCCGAAGGTATCAAAATCGGAGCCGAACATTTTCGCCGCATTATGCCGCAAAATATGGGTTCGCTTTATTGGCAGATTAACGATTGCTGGCCGGTTGCTTCATGGTCTGGAATGGACTATTTAGGACGTTGGAAAGCGCTCCATTATTACGCCAGACGTTTTTACAATGATTTGTTAATTAGCCCTCATGTTGCGGACGGCAATCTTCATTTCATAGTGGTTTCAGACCGAACGAAACCGACTCCGGCGCAACTCATTATCAGTCTGATGGATTTGCAGGGAAAGTTATTAATGAAAAATCAAACTGATGTAAATATTGCTCCGCTCAAAAGCGCCTCATATTCAAATTCGCCAATCGCAGAATTAATCAAAGGGTTTGACACAAAGAATTTAGTTTTAATCGCCGAACTCAAAGTTGACGGCAAAACCGTTTCGCAAAATGAATATTTTTTCAAACCTTTTAAGGAATTATCCATTTCGCCCGCTCACATTAACACCCAAATTGCCCAAACTAAAATGGGATATAAGCTGATTTTGACAACAGATAATTTTGCCAAAGCAGTTTATCTTTCAACTCCAGGCAGCGAAGGGTTTTTCACCGACAACTATTTTAATCTCATCGCGGGAAAACCGGTTGAGGTCGAATTTCGCACACGACAAAAAATGACTGCGGAAGAGCTGCGCGGCAAACTTATAGTTAAATCGCTGTCCGACGCTTTTTAAAATGTATAGGACTCAATTTTTGCAGAAGCCCGCACGGAGTAAGGGCGCAAGCACCTAAAAACACACTCGACTATCGTGCGTGTTTCCGCATTTTGAGAAAGTCCTAATTTGGTTTGAAGACTATTAATTCATATTTTGAATTTCTTTTGGAGGAATCACTAAGATGCTGAAAACTGGTTTTTTAATCGTTATTTTGCTTGCCGTCTGGACAACCAGCTGTGTCAATCAACCACAACCCCAGACGAACAATGGCGAGACGGTCAAACCGAACAATTCAAGTAAAGTAAAAATCGGTTTGTCAATGTCCACTCTCAAAGAAGAACGCTGGGTGCGCGACCGCGAGGCGTTTGAAAAACGTTGTCGGGAGCTGAGCGTTGAGTGTGTAATCACGATTGCTGATGGCAAAGTTGATAAGCAGACAAACGATGTAGATAACCTTTTAACGCAAGGAGTCAATGTTTTGGTGATTATTCCGCAAGATGCGACGCAGGCGGCCTCGATGGTTGAAAAGGCAAAAGCGCAAAACGTTCCGGTCATCAGCTATGACCGGTTGATTAACTCGGACAAACTTGATTTGTACATTTCGCACCAGATTCCGGTGATAGGGCGCAAAATCGCAGAGTATGCCCTGCAACATGTTCCAAAAGGCAACTACGTGATGGTTTACGGCGCTCCGACCGACAACAATGCCCTGGTTATTAAAAAAGCGCAGCTCGAAGTTTTGCAACCCGCCATTGAACGCGGCGACATTAAAATCGTTGCCGATCAATTTGCGACTGATTGGCGCCCGGAGGAAGCTCTCAAAATCGTTGAAAACGCTCTAACGCAACAGAACGACAATATTCAAGCCGTTGTTGCCTCCAATGATGGAACGGCAGGCGGCTCAATTGCGGCGCTTGAGAAAAAAGGTTTAACCGGCAAAGTCTTAGTTACCGGACAAGATGCGGAAAAAGCGGCTCTGCAGCGCATTGCCGAGGGCAAACAAACTATGACCATTTATAAACCGATAGTTCCGCTGGCTACCGGCGCGGTTGACGCGGCGCTTAAATTAGCCAATAAAGAACCGCTGGCTAATGCGACTATTTTTCACAACGATAAGCTTAATAAAGACATCCCTGCTATTCTGCTCGAAGTAATTGTAGTGGATAAAAGTAATCTGATGGAAACAGTAATCAAAGACGGTTATGTGAAATATGAAGATGTTTACGCAAACGTTTCCTCAGATCAACGACCAAAACAATAATGTTAAAGAATGGGACCTGAATCATTTTATAACTAAACTTTTCATAAAAACCGCTAGATAAGTAGAATAAAGATGTGAATTAGTGCCTTTATTCTACTTACTCGTGTGCTTCGTGGATAGTTTTAGAATTTGCACTATAGAATAATTGTTATTGTTAACAATAAGTTAACTTAGAGTTTATGCAGTTTGCCACAAGAGATTTGCTAAGATAATGGTTTTCTAAAAACTTATTACTGTGAAACGAATAAATCTTAAAAGTGCTAATGTTGCCCGCTCCAACACAATTCGTGACATCAATCGTCAAATTGTCTTGAATTATGTGCGTGAAGAAGGACCGATTTCGCGTGCGGAAATTGCTCGCCAAACTGCTTTGCAGCGTTCGACAGTTTCGCTAATTGTTGATGAGCTGAGGGATTTCGGGTTAATTGGTGAATTTCACGGCGAATCGTCGGGTGGTCGTCCGCCGCTCTTGTTATCGCTTCGCACTTCTCACGCTGTGGCAATTGGAGTTGATTTAGGAACGGTCAGAACAACAGTTGCAACCAGCGATTTAACCGGTCGCGTGATTGATCGTGAAGATTTTCAAACTGATGCGGATGTCGAGAAAACCATCGCTCATATTATTGACTGCTCGCGCAAATTTATTACAAAGAACGGAAATACTATTGAAGGAATCGGCATTTGCTTACCGGGTTTAATAGATGCTGAAAAAAGACGCTCAATTTATATTCCTTATTTCAACTGGCACGATCCGCCGATTATCGAAAAGATTGAGGCAGCAACCGGACTCACCGTTAGAGCCGATAATGACGCCAATGCCGCCGCATTAGCAGAACTTTGGTTTGGTCGTCCGGAGATTCGCGAAGTACGAGATTTTATCATGGTTTTAGTAGAAGACGGGATCGGAACCGGAATCGTTCTGGATGGACAGATTTATCGGGGAAAAGACGGCGTAGCGGGCGAATTCGGACATATGACAATTGGCAAAGATGCTCCTGTTGCCTGCGCTGCTGGAAGCCGCGATTGTTGGGAAGCGTTTGCTTCTGAAAAGGCAGCGCTGGCGCGTTACCGCAAATTAGCTAAACGCTCCGCTGATTCAAGTCGGATTAGTTTTCCTCGACTCTTGAATTTAGCTTTAAATGGTGACGACGATGCGCAGACGGCTTTAAAACAAACGGCTCATTACATCGGTGTCGGAATAGCAAATTTAATTCAGGGGTTATCGCCGGAGACGGTAATTATCGGAGGCATGATAGTGAGCGCCTGGTCGTTGATTGCTGAAGATGTGAGAGCCGGCGCGGAACTGGCAACTTGTCGCGGACTGCCTTCTGCTCGCATCATACCTTCGACGCTTGGCACTCAACCAAATGTCTTAGGCGCTATTAGTTTAGTGTTGGCAAACAAATTTGCATTTGTTTCTCTGACCTAAGAAGACAGCGAGCAGGGTCAAGCTGTCAACTCCTTGAAACAGCTTAATAAATCGTTTATTTCGTTAAACCGCAGAGTTTTCACACTCATCGCCTCTCTGCGAGTTCGGACTTCACCAATTTTAGATGTAACAAGAAATTCTTAATGTAAATTCGCATTAGTTTTTTACTGATATTGAATGCTCGGATATAAAATATTTCTTTGTTTACGAGGCTTATTTCTTTCTCAAAATATCCGTGCGATTACCCTCATCAAGCTATCACTCCTGCAATGTGCATCATGTTACTTCCGCCCAACTAATCATTTCTTGATTAAACTTCGGTTTACTTCACATTTCGCCAACGACTTGACAGCAATAAAAAACTTTGGCGAAATTAGTTTTGCTGAATAGCGATCCACATTTGCTTTCAAGAGGAGAAAATGGCGAAATCTTTAAACTTAGAGAGGTTTTGGGCGAGAGTTGATAAATCGGGCGAGCATTGGATTTGGAAAGGCGCCAAAACAAAAATGGGTTACGGCAAAATCATGCTTAACAAGCGTGAAATTTATGTTCATCGAGCGGCTTATGCGCTCGGAAATCGAATGTCTTTGGATGAATTAGAACCTTACCGAATAATCATTACTTGCGGCGTCAACTCTTGTTGCAAACCGGAGCACCTGGTCAAAGTTTCAAAAGGAATCTTCTTGGAAAAAGAACCGTGATAGGATGTGAAACACTTTTTGTACTACAAAATCTTCATTCGGCCGAAAAAAATCCTTGATGTGACGTTAAGAAAATTTATAAGAAAAATAGAAAACGGGCAGCTCAAAACTGCCCGTTTGACTTAAGCTATCGATTTTATTGGAGCCACCTATCAGAGTCGAACTGATGACCTTTCGATTACGAATCGAATGCTCTACCAACTGAGCTAAGGTGGCAATTTATTTTGCTGTCCACATTTACGGTTTTTATGCCCGCAGCTCTAATGAAACTCGCTAAAACCAGCTTCATTCGGAAAAAGAAATACTAGCAAAATTTCCAGTTTTTGAAAACCTCTAGAAAGAGCCTCGGAAAATTACTTCTTAAATTCTCATCATCTTTTAATCATTTTGTGTGTTTGCCGGATTTCGTTCATGATAGATAAACAGAGCAACTTCTTATGGAACCGTTAGCCAATAAAATCAGACCGCAGAGTTTGGATGAGTTCGTCGGTCAGCAGCATCTGGTCGGCGAAGGCAAACCGCTCCGGCTGGCAATTGAGCAGGGTCACATTTTTTCATTTGTGCTGTGGGGAACGCCCGGTGTCGGCAAAACCACTCTGGCGCGAATATATGCAAATGCAATCCATGCCGATTTTTACGAGCTGTCGGCAGTTTCCGCCGGGAAAGACGACATTCGTAAAATCGTTAAACAGCCGCGCACTGAGAATCGTCCTCGCGTTTTGTTTTTGGACGAAATTCATCGCTTTAACAAGGCGCAGCAGGATTTCCTGCTTCCGTTCGTCGAAAACGGCGAGCTTGTTTTGATCGGGGCAACTACGGAAAATCCGAGTTTTGAGATTATTCCCGCTTTGCTTTCGCGGCTTCGTATTTTTGTTTTGGAAGAGTTGTCTGCCGATGAAATGGCAGCGATTATTGATCGCACCGGATACAAATTGGGCGAGGAAGCAAAACACTGGCTAGTTGCTATGGCTAACGGCGATGCGCGTCAAGCTATTACAATGATCGAAAACACGGCGCGGCTTTACCAAGACGTTACAATTGAAACGCTTAAAAATACGCTGCAGTCCAAATTTTTGCGTTATGACAAACAGGGTGAAGAGCATTACAACATCATTAGCGCGTTTATCAAATGTATGCGCGCTTCGCAGCCCGACGCGGCTTTGTATTATCTGGCGCGTATGATTACGGCGGGTGAAGATCCCAAATTTATCGCGCGCCGGATGGTTATTTTTGCGTCGGAAGACGTGGGGCTTGCGCAGCCCACAGCTCTTGTTGTGGCCAACGCCGTTTTTCGTGCGGTTGAAACTATTGGTCTGCCGGAAGCCGGAATTAATTTGGCGCACGGCGTTGCTTATTTAGCCCACTGCAAGAAAGATAAAAGTGCCTATGAAGCTTATCAAGTGGCGCTTGAAGACGCGCGAAAATTTGGTAATCTGCCTGTTCCGCTCGTTTTGCGTAACGCTCCAACCGGTTTAATGAAAGACCTGGGCTATGGCGAAGGTTACGAACGTTACACAAAGGATGATCTACTGCCGGAAAAGCTGAAAGGTAAAAAATACTTAAAAACTGAATAGTAAATTAAGGTGTGAGCAAAACTTTGAATACACCTTTCTGCGCAGCGCGTTCCATGGCTTTGACGCCGCTGGACAAAGCAAATTCTTCGCTAATCAGACTTTCCACATTAACGGCTTTATTTTTTAAGAGTTCCAAAGCGGGCGCAAATCTACCGCACCGAGAGCCGATAATGGTGATTTCGTCAACAACGACTCGGGCGGCTTGCCAGCGAGGCGCGCCTTGAAAGGTTGATTTCAAAATCAATTTTCCGCGCGGTTTGAGCAAATCAAGCGCGACAGCAAAACCGCTTTCCGCACCGCTCGCCTCGATTACAACGTCAAAAGTTTGATTTAATTTCGGCGCGTTCTCGAGTAATACCGTTTCGACGCTCTCGCTTTGGGCGGCAATTTTGAGCTTCTCAGGGTGTTTTCCAATCAGAAAAACGCGATTCGATTTTGAACCGAGCGACCAAGCGCACAAAACGCCCAGCTTGCCGTCGCCAATGACAGCAACACGCATTTCCGGCCTGATTTCCACTTGCTCGGTAATGCCGTAAGCGGCAGCTAGCGGTTCGACAAAAACGGCTTGTTCATTTGAAATTGCGTCGTTAACTTCCAGTAAATTCCGCGTCGGCAATTTCAAAAACTCGGCGTGTGCGCCGTCGCGCCCGTGAATTCCTAAGGCTGTTCGATTTGGACAATGCCGTGAATCACCGCTCCGGCAAAGTTTGCAAATGCTGCAACCAACATTAATTTCGCCGACAACGCGTTTGCCGACAAGTTCGGGCGCGTTCGCGGCGGATTCGACAACGCCGACGAATTCATGTCCGATGGTGCCAGAAAATCCGGCGTAACCATGCACTATTTCCAAATCGGTGTTGCAAATACCCGATTGCAAAACGCGCACAAGCGCTTCGCCATTTATTTCAGGCAGTGCAACTTCTGCCAGTTTTAACTCGTTATTTTCAAAGCGCAGTGCTTTCATTTTTGAGGTCTATAATAAAGGCTTGGTCGCAACGCGATGAGTGTTTTTCCTCGGTTGGCTCGAATCCAAATTTTTTGTAGAGGCCAATTGCTTCTTTTAAAACGCTGTTGGTTTCAAGATAAATTTTCTTGAAACCGAGTTCGCGGGCGCGCTCGATCATCCGCTCCAAAGTTTGTCTGCCGTAACCGCGTCCGCGCAGATTTTGATCAAAATACATTTTCCGAAGTTCGACGGTTTCTGCGTTGACTGGGTATAAACCGACTGTGCCGAGAATTTTGCCCGTTTCGTCTGCTAAAACTTCAAATAAACCGCCTCGTTTAATGTAATTTGTTTCGATATCAGATAAATCTATGTCCGTCCCATTCGGGTCAGGCTCCAAACCGTATTCACGCAGAACGCCGTAAACCAAAATTTTTACCGATTCGGCATCTGAGTTTGTTGCTGTGCGGACGTTAATCTGCATTTTTACCGTCGAAAAGTTTCTTTACTCAAATAAAATAACTTTTTCCAAGCAAAATTAAAATGGCGAAATAGTTATTTCGCCGTTTTACAAACAATCAACTTAAAGTCGCTGCGTTTCGCGCTTTAACCTTTGCTGAGATTAAGCGGAGCCGGATATCCTTTGCCTTTAAGAGCTGCAATTTCGATCACGAATTCTTTTGCTCCTTTGATTGTGCGTGTTACTTTGGCGCTTTCAGATTTTGTTTTTTTGTCAGCCGATGAGTTTTTGTTAACGTTTGAATTATCGGTTGAGTTTGTCTTAGCTTCTGCCGCGTTGCCTTGCGCGTTGCGCGCCATCTGTTTCAAGCCTTCCGTAATTTTAGCGCGCTCCGGTTCGCTGAGGGAATCTAAGGAAACACCGTTGGCTTCCAAAACTTTTCGCAAATTTTCTTCCGTGTTGGTGCCGCGTTCGTAAACATCGCGATAAATATGCAGTTTACCGTCCTCGATGACGATTGTTTCGTAACGCAGTTCGACCGGAATCACCGAAGCTAGTTTAACGTTTTTCGTTTCAGTTTTGTTTTTCTCATAAGCCGCGAGGTCTTCCTTTTTAATTTCGGTATTCGAGACTTGGGCAAGCATTGAGGCAAAATCTTTGATTTGCGCGTTGGTTAATCCGACGCAGCCGTGCGAAGCGAAACCGCCGAGTTTGGCTGCCGATTTGCCGCCGTGAATCAGGCTCGGCATTCCAATTGGTATTTTAATCGGACCGAGCGGATTTAATTTGCTTCCCGCTGCAACTTTTTCGCCAGCTTTGACCGTTTTCGAGCCTTCGACCCAAGGTTCGTCCGGCGGCGTCCAGGTTGGATTAAAAATAATCGAACTAGCCTTTCTAGTAGCTGTCGGCAAAGGAAATTCGGGATAGCCGATTCCTACTTTGTAGGATTTTAACAATTTGCCGTCGCGGAAAACATCCATTCGATAAGCCGGAGTGTTAACGACGATGCGGGTGTCAGTTGGGACGCTGCCCGGTTGATTTGATACGGTTGCGGCATTGTTCACGTTTCCGTTTTCGTCTTTGTTCCAGCGTTCGCTGACAAACTGTGCGAGCTGTTTTGTTTTCTCTTCACCGATGATTCCGCCAATTTGCTCATGCGCATTTTTGGCGGCGGCACTGGTTGAACCGTCTTCGTTTTCCTTTAATTTAGCGGTTGCTTCGCGAGCAGAAGTTCGGAGTTGCGTGACTTGCTCGTCCGACAAACCGAGTTTGGATTTTAGCTCTCCTGCAAAATTTTCGTCCGCAAACATGGCGTCGAGAACGGGAAGCGTAACTGGTGCACTGTTTGCCGCCGTTGCCGAATTGATTGGTGACGGTGACGGTGAAGCTATAACAACTGGCGACGACGACGGACTTGGGTTGACTGCGGCCACTGTATTGCTGTTGGTCGCTGGTTGCTGCGGTTGCGTTGTCGGTTGCTGTGTTTCACAGCCGACCGCAAATAACGCAGCAAGAAATATTGGAAAAATTCGCTTAATTCGGAAACTCATTAATTTGTTCCTCTGATAAAGTTATGTCTGATTTTAAGGCATCAATGCCTATTGCAATCTCCTTGAGCAAGACACATGCCCTTTTTATTGCGGCGCGATTTTCCCGTCTTTAAGCAGCAAATAAGGGTTGATATTTGTGCCCTCGTAAAAGCGTTTCGGATCCGTGATCGTCCAGATGGCAAAATGCAAATGATTGTTGCCTGGTCCGGCGTTTCCGGTGTCGCCTACGTAACCGATTAAATCGCCTTGTTGCACAAGCGCGCCTTCGCTCAAACCGTTGGCGCGACGCTCCAGATGAGCGTAATAATAAACGGTGTGTTCATCGGGGCTAAGCTGATAAACCGTAATGCCGCCGCGCTCGCTGTCGAAAAATTTAACGATTTTGCCGGTTGTCGCGGCAACGACCGGCGTTCCCTTGGCAGCCATAATGTCAATTGCATCGTGAACGCGCCCTTCGCTCCTAGCATCATTAAAAGTGTCGCGCAAATCTTCGCGTTTGATGCCGACGACCGGAATCATCAGCGTCTCTGAAGATGAGCCGACGGCAGCGTTTTCAGCAGGCGTAGCAGCAGTAACGGTTTCATTCTCTTTAGTAAATGGGTCGTCATCCAGAGGGGAAGTCGTCGGCGCAGGAGAAGGCGAAATTACCGGCGAAGCCAAAACTTGTGGAGACGGTGACAATTGCGGAGTTGGTTCGACAGGCGGCGAAGGCATTGGTGTTGGCGAGTTTCGATACCAGACACCAGTATTTGAATTAGAAGAATTAACACACGCTGAAGACGAAAGCACGACCAACGCACTAATCAAAATCGCTTTGTTGTTGAAAATACTTAATTTCCGCATACCAAAATTTTAG
>JBDTZD010000166.1:0-3697 GCA_040005335.1 Pyrinomonadaceae bacterium
ATCGTTGGCCGTTGCCAGGAGCGGCAGGTTAATCTCTCCAGTCGCCTCTGCCTGCGGCGGCTCTAGCGGCTCTAGCAGTTCGAGAGAAAGTGAGTCGCCAGAAGTTGGTTCAGCAAGCAATCCGCCAACTGTTGCTGGAGGTTGCTGCTGCAGGCTGCTGCCAAGAGTGGCCGTCGCCGCAGTAGAAGCCGCAGAGACCGATAATTGACTGACGGGAGAATGCAATCGGCGGATTGCATTCGCACTACTGCTGCCGCCGCTATTGCTGGGGCGGGTTGGAGAAAGGTGTTTGGTAATTTCGAGCGACATTAAAAGTGTTCTGCTCCTCGGAATATTCCTGCTTTTCTTCCCCTGTTTACAGAGAGAAAGCGCAGGCTAAACTAAATCGTTGAAATGTGTTCAACCGTCAATGTGATAACGCTTAATTTTGGCATTGAGCGTTGTCACTTTGATTCCCAGCATACGGGCTGCATCAGTCTGTCTGCCGTTAGTTAGATAGAGTGCGTGGCGAATCATATCAATCTCAAACTTTTGGATTTGTTCGCTTAACTTAAATCCCTCGCCGAAATAAAACCGTCCTCCTTCATTGATACTTTCAACTTCGGAGAGCAATTTATTTGCCAATTGCCTGAGAATACTAATTCGGGGTGTGGTCGCTTTTTGCCACATCTGCTGCGCTATATTTGCTTCGTTTGGGTTATTAATAGTTAACATTTTATTTTTTTGGTGAAAATCCAATTTTCCTCTCGATATAACCTTTTTATAAAATCCAATTACTTCGCGTCTTTAGTTAATTTTTATTTTTCTCAATTTTTATTATTGGTGAAGAAATTATTAGAAAGTTGATAATTTGCATCATTGATGATTTTGAGCATTTAAGATTTAATTTTGCCGCTAGTTAGTGATTATCTAATAATGAGTTTGTTGGAGCGATGACAATATTAAATGCGATTCCTGGATTTAGACGTGATCTGACTGAACGAGCTAAAAAGGCGGATGCAATTGCATCCGCCTTTTTAGCTCGTTCCAATTTTGATGCAGTTGTGAACTAAAAATAAGAAAGTTTGAAACCTTAAAACCGTTGAAACAGTCGGTACATTTCACTTCAACAAATCTTTTTTCGGCTCGTTAGTTTTTTCTTCTGAAGTTGAATTCTCAGTTGCCGGAAAAGTTTTGCTCTTTGCTGATTCACTTGTTTCATTTAAAGAAATACCGAACATTTGCGGGTTGTTGACAAAATTTGCAAGTTTGTCCGGATTGAATGTAGCGCGGATGATAGCGGCTTGATTTTTGTCAATTGTGACGAGCGTAATCTTTACGTTCGTGCCCGTATCGCGCATGTATAGATAAACCTGCTGGCCGTCGCGGGAACGCACCCGAAGAATCGGACTCCAATCTTCGCTCAGAGAATTTCGCAACACCGACTGCATTTCAGCGTCAAGCGTGGCTGGCGCGCATTGCAGATTTTCAAACTTCGTGATACTAAAACTTTTGACGCCTGCCGGATGAACAACTCCAACTGCAAACCGCGCCAGCCAGAGCATTGGGATTTTTACCTTTTTTGCCTGGTACTTTGTTTTTAAATGATTGACAATTGCCTTATATGCACTGCCTTTGGCTGCATTTGCCACTGGGGCGGCAAAAGTGAAGACCGTTATTGAAAAAATCAGGACAATTAAAATTTTCTGAAGCCTTAACATAGTCTTCGCTCCTTTTTAGTTTTTGGGTTTGGTCGAATTATCGTTATCTTTTTCGATTTCGATTCTTGGAATATTAAATTTACCGCTCATTTCAGCGAGCAAATCAATATCAATCGGACCGATGACGTTAATTACGGCAATGCTTTTCGATTCTGAAACCACCACTGCTACGCCGCTCATCACGTCGCCGTTAAACATCGTGAAGACATCAATCTTTTGATTGTTCCTTTTGCTGCGCACATTTGCCAGTCTCTCCCATCCCGGAGATTGCAGCTGAGAACGAATTTCATCAATGTCTGCGATGTTGTATTCGTTATCGTTCTCAAAGTTGAAAACTCTGACGTAAATAGCTTTCAATCCACTGATGGCTTGACCGACTTTCTTCGCATCCGGGTCATTAACTTTGACCATAACTCGTTTGGCAAGGTCTAAAAGTTTTCCGTCAATATTGACCTCAACCACGTCCAAAGCTTTGTTTTCAAGCCCGTTGAGCTTTTCAAAATTCAATCGTGCATTTTGTGCTTTCGCTGTTATTGCCGTCAGCAAAAAAAGTGTCAGCAAAATAAATTTTAACGAATGATTTATCAACGATTTCATAATTATTTTCTCCTTGAAATTTTATCGCGCGTTTTTGAAAAAGGCAGTTTGTTCTGTTTTCCCTTCAACTTTGTCTTTAACCAGTTTCAACTTGGAACTTGTAATCGAAAGCGCCAGCATCAATTGGTCATAGGCGTATCGTTCTTCTTTCGTCAGTCGAGCATTTAGGTCAGTAGTTGTGCTGTTTTGTGCTTTGGTTTGGTAATGAATTACCGGAACAGCTTGGCGAATCCTGACAAATTTTTCTTCTGTAAACTTGCTTGAAGTTTTAACTTTCTTAATGACCGGTACTTTCTGACTTTTATCGCGCAGATCATTTGGTATTTCAACCATCGGTTCATTCGCCGATGCAGCGTCATTCGGTGCTGCTACGACTTCTGCCAAATTTCCTGCGGAATGGTTACTTGAAAATTTAAGCCAAAGCCCCAAACCCAGTACGGCAAATACTAAACAAGCAGCCGCGGCCGTAAGTGCGAACAGGTAAATTTTGCGGGATGGCTCTTTTCTAAAAGGAAAAACTTTCGCCGGAAGCAGCGGTGGAGCGGTTTTTTGATAACAAAACTTACCGAGCGCATTTTCTAAACTTTCTATTTCAGGGTCTGTGCCTGTTTTGTCCCACAAGTAATCTTCTTTCATTGTATTACTCCTTGATGCCTAACTTGTCGCGCAAAAGCTTTATTCCGCGATGCAAATTTACTCGCACTGATTCGGGAGTTAATCCTGTTCGTTCGGCGATTTCATGACCCGTCATTCCCTCGACCAGCCGTAAAACTAAAGTCTCTTTATACGCTTCGGGCAACGCGCGAATCGCTGCCAAGATTTCTCGCGCCTCTGTCTGCGGATTGTCATGATGTTTCAATTCTGCCGAAAGCTCTTCGGTAGGTTTGGCGCGGCGATAAAACTCATTTGAATGATTTCGCGCAATCGCCGCCAGCCATGCCCCGAAGGCATTGCGGTCACGCAGCGTGTGAATATTTTTAAAAGCTGTCAGAAAAACATTTTGGGCGATATCATCAACTTCATCATGCGGGACGCGCGCCAAAACAACTCCGTGAACCATCGGCGCAAAGATTTTATAAAGCTCGCCAAATGCTTCTTTGTCGCCGGCGCAAACAAGTTCAACCAACCGCGCTTCTGCCGTTTCAGATGTCGCTATTGGTGAAGCTACAAGAAGAGCTTTTGCCGCGCTTCTGGCGAAATAAAAAATGTTGCCGGATATTTCGTTTTCAGACATTTCTTTAAAATGACGAGTAACAATAAGCCGAGAACGCGAAACGAAAATTAACTCAGTTCATACTGATCTTTGTTTAAATCAGCATAAAATGTTTTGTCGTTAATATAGACGAATCGAAAACAATAAGTGTTAACAAGCCTCTGCAAAATATCAGGAACTTTGCTTT
>JBDTZD010000270.1:0-3686 GCA_040005335.1 Pyrinomonadaceae bacterium
CTAATGTATGCCTAACTTTCAATTTTACCAGCTTGATGTCTTTACCGAAACACCATTTTGCGGCAATCCATTAGCAGTTTTTCCCGACGGAACGGGCATTAGCGTGGACAAAATGCAGCAAATTGCCCGCGAAATGAATTTAAGCGAAACGGTTTTCGTCCTGCCTTCAGACAAACCTGAAGCCTTGCGCCGTTTGCGGATTTTTACGCCGACTAAGGAGCTACCCATTGCCGGTCATCCGGTCGGAGGGACATGGAATTTACTGGCGCGGCTGGGATTTATCGAAAACGCTCCTCGCGATGGTGCAATTGAGATTCAGCATGAACTTGGCGTTGGAGTTTTACCGGTCGAAATTCATTTTTCAGACGGGCAGCCGAGCAAAGTCACGATGACACAGGGAAAATTTATCGCAGGCGAGGTTGTCAGAGACCCCAAAATTTTAGCGACGATTGCTGAAGCATTTAACTTTACACTTGCGGATTTTGCGTCAGATGCTCCTGTTCAAACTGCCGGAATCGGGGTTGATTTTACGATTATACCTGTTCGCTCACTGAATATTTTGAAGAATTGTCGCGCAAACTCGGCGAAACTCGCAGAACTGCCAAAGACATTTCCCGGTGAATTTTCGCTTTTCACACGCGAAACTCTCGAAGAAAATTCAACAATTCACACCAGAATGTTCGCTCCAGAATTTGGCATTACAGAAGATCCGGCGACGGGGAGCGCAGCGGGAGCAATCGGGGGTTATCTCGTTCAACATAATTTGCTGAAAAAGGAGTTGAGCGTCGAAGGAATATTTAAGTTTACAATCGAACAAGGCGATTTTATCAATCGTCCGAGCCGGATCGCAGTTGAAATTACCGGTACTTCCAATAACGTCGAAAAAGTGCGCGTGGGTGGGGCGGCGATCATCGTAGCCAAAGGCGACATTTTTCTGTAAATATTGGTTGGTGGCAGTAATTAGACTCAATTTTTTATAAGTCAGGAGATAGAATGGCAAGTTTATTTGGTGAAAATAAATCAACAAAGTTTTTCCGCTGTCCAAATTGCAAGGAATATATCTCTGAAGATTCGACCGAGTGCAAATTTTGTTTAACTCCTGTGTCTTCCGAAACCGTCAATTTGGCGCTTACCCATGAGCGGCGAGAAACGAGCAAAGAGAATCGCACAGTTTATCTCAAACATATTGGCATGGGCGCTCTGCTTTTTGTGATTGGCACTGGTTTGACGGTTGCATCATTTATGGCAGCGGCATCGTCTCAGCGTGGTGGTCGTTTTAGCATTGTTTACGGTTTAATAATTATCGGTGCCGGTGATTTTTTATACGGCGTTTATTTAATGATTTCGGATTTAAGAGATAAATAGCAAAATGCTTGATTTAATTATTATCGGGGCTGGTCCGGCCGGAATTTCAGCAGCTTACGAAGCCAAACGCATCGGCTTAAGTTACATCGTCTTGGAAAAGGGTTTAATAGCCGAAACGATTTATCATTATCCGGTTGGTTTGGCAGTTTTTTCGACGACGAACGAGCTTGAATTTACGCCCGACACTCTGAAACCGGCGCGGGAAAAACCGACAAGGGAAGAATTATTGTCATATTATGTTCGTTTTGCGCTTGAAAACGAACTGAATATTAATACCGAAGAAGAAGTGACAAGTGTTGAAAAATTGGAAGACGAAACTTTTCGGGTACGCTCGTTAAAATCTTCATATGAGGCGCGGCGAGTGCTATTTGCGTTTGGTGCGATGGCTTATCTGCGTCATTTAAACGTGCCGGGCGAAGATTTGCCAAAAGTTCATCATCTTTTCTTAGAAACTTACCCTTATGTTCGCAAACACGCGCTCGTCATCGGCGGCGGCAATAGTGCTGGGGAAGCGGCGCTGTTTTTAGCCGAAGAAGGTGCTGAAACGACTCTGGCGACTTTTCGCGAGGATTGGGAAAACACCGATCCGAAACAAGGCTGTATCAAACACTGGGTTAAAGAACCGCTCGAACAACAGCTTGAGAAAAAATGTCTGAACGTTTTTTTTCTTAAAAGAGCGATAGAAATCCGCGAAAAAGATGTTGTCTTAGAAGGCGAAGACGGCGACATTATCACTCTGCCTAATGATGTAGTTTTTGTTTTAATCGGTGCGGATGCCGATTTGACAATGCTTAAAAATTTAGGCGTCGAAACCGAGCGAGGCAAATACGGCGAGATTCCAGTTTATACCCCGGAAACTTTTGAAACTAACGTTTAGGGCGTTTACGTTGTCGGACATTTTACTCACGCGCGCCACATCAAGGAAGCCATCGCCGTTCCGAAACAAATTATGCCGGAAATCGTCAAAAGCCTGCGCCGATATTATTAAAAATGCTGTTAACCATCACAACAACGCACAATCCGGCAACGGATTTGGGCTATTTGCTGCACAAAAATCCGTCTCGCATTCAAACTTTTCCTCAAACATTTGGCGCGGCGCATGTATTTTATCCCGAATCGAACCCTGAAAAATGCACTGCGGCGTTGCTGCTGGACGTTGATACGATTGGTTTAGTGCGCGGGAAACGCGGCGAAAATCGCACGCTCGAACATTATGTCAATGACCGCTCATTTGTCGCTTCCTCATTTTTAAGCGTTGCAATCGGTCAAATTTATCGTTCGGCAATGACAGGCAAAAGCGAGTCACACGCCGCGCTTGCACAAACTGCGATTCCGCTCGAAGCTCGCGTCTTCTCGCTGCCATGTCGCGGCGGTGAAGATTTTCTGAGAAACCTTTTTGAACCGCTTGGTTACGAAGTTAGAGCAGAAAATCAATTGCTTGACGAGCAGTTTCCCGAATGGGGCGCGAGCGATTATTTCAATGTCACGCTGCGCGCCGAAAAACGTTTGAGCGAGCTGCTCACCCACCTTTACGTTTTGATTCCGGTTCTCGATAACGAAAAGCATTACTGGGTCGGCGACGAAGAAGTCGAAAAACTGCTCAGACGCGGTGAAGGCTGGCTCGGCAGTCATCCAATGCGCGAAATTATCACTCGTCGGTATCTAAAACATCGCTCGAGTCTGGCGCGCGAAGCGCTGACGCGTTTGATGCAAGATGAAATTGCGGAATTAGCAACGGAAAAACCTGAAACATCCGAAGAAACATTAGAAAAACCGCTAAGTCTTAATGAACAACGCTACGCCGCCGTTATCGCCGCGCTGAAATCTGTCGCAGCAAAACGCATTCTTGATGTCGGTTGCGGCGAAGGAAAACTGCTGCGCCGATTGTTGGACGAAAGAAGTTTTACGGAAATCGCGGGAATGGACGTTTCGCACCGCGCACTCGAAATTGCGGCGGAAAGATTGCGTCTTGAACGTTTGCCCGATATGCAGCGCGAACGGATTAAATTGTTGCACGGGTCTTTAACTTATCGAGACGCGCGTCTCGCAGGTTTTGACGCAGCTTGCGTCATCGAAGTCATCGAACATTTGGACGCGGCGCGATTGACCGCGTTTGAACGCGTTTTGTTTGAATTTGCCCGTCCCAAAACAATAATTTTGACGACTCCGAACTTTGAGTACAACGCAAAATTCGAAACATTGCCCCAAGGTAAATTTCGTCACGCCGATCATCGTTTTGAATGGACGAGAGCAGAATTCGAATTTTGGGCTGAACAAACGGCGGCAAAGTTTGGTTATCAAGTGCAATTTTCAACCGTTGG
>JBDTZD010000216.1:0-3672 GCA_040005335.1 Pyrinomonadaceae bacterium
GCTGGTTGGCGGCATCGCCCTTCCAGTACGCTCCGGAGAGCGCGAGCAATTTGAAAGCCTTTAATTTATTGGTATTCGGAACGTGCGGACCCAGACAAAAATCAATAAACGGCGAACCGTCAATGTAATAAATGCTGGCTTTCTCACCGGCAGCAATTTTCTCTGAAATCAACTCACATTTAAGCGGTTCGTCGCGCTCGGTAAAAATGCCTAAAATCTCATCTTTTTCAAAGATTTCGCGGCGATAAGCCAGATTTTTTCCGGCGATTTGGCGCATTCGCTTTTCGATGACGGGCAGATCGGCTTCGGTTAAATGCTGCGGCGCGATCATGTCGTAGTAAAAACCATAACGCGGATCATCCAGCAAAGCCGGTCCAACGCCAAGCTTTGTTCCCGGAAATAAATCCAAAACAGCTGCTGCGAGCAGATGCGCGGTCGAGTGTCGCAAAACGTCGAGACCGTTGCGTGTCTCCGGCAAAATCGGCTCGACACTAATAATCTCGTCGCCGTTAGAATTTAGCTGGTAATTTAAGTCAACTTCCGCGCCATTGACTTTTGCTGCCAACGCGCGTTTTGCTGCTTCGCGGTCAACTGATTTCAAAGCTTCGCCGACTGAAACAGGCGCAGATATGTTGCGGCTTTCGCCATTTTTAAATTGGATTTTAATCTCGCTCATAAAATTCGTAAATAATTAATCGTGAATCGTGATTAGTCTAAAAACTAACCACGATTTTCATTTCAATAGAAAAACGGAAGCAAAGTGTTTTAGCTTCGTTCGATTCACGATTTACAATTCACGATTTACCAACAAAAAGATTTGATTCGATAGAAGCGACTTTGCTTGTTTTGCGTCGTGTTTTGCACAACGCTTATCTGTCACGCACTCGTTAGAAGCGTGTTGTTTTCGTAGCTCGTGTAGTTGCAAAGTTCTTCGACAGCATTCTATCAAAAATGTGAAGCGGTAATTTTATAAAACGGCTGCTTGCCGTTCCTTAGAGTACCGCGTCAAAGTCATAATGACGTAATAAATGCTAACATCTCTTATTTATTTTGCGCAAGTGTTTGAAGAAAATTTGATTGATAAAACAAAAAAACGCCCGCCATGTCCCTTAAATCATGGCGGGCGAAGTCAACAGGAGGAATCGAAAGACTTTGAGTCGCGTTCCCGTTTGCGACTCAACCTTTAGACCGACTTTATGATGTTATGACTTTTTTACAAGTTGCCACTGGATTCAAAAATTTTTAATGGATTTGTTTTTGTTCAATTTTAGCTTTGCTTCCTACCAATCATGTCTAACCCGACGGCGGCAACTAGGATTGAGCCTTTGATGATGTCCTGCATAAAATCTTTAACGTTTAAAAGCGACATTCCGTTATCGAGACTTGCCATAATCAAAGCGCCGACGCACGCGCCGAAAATCGTCCCGCGCCCGCCCATCAGACTTGCGCCGCCGATTACGCACGCCGCAATTGCATCTAACTCTTTTAAAACGCCCGCGTCCGGCGAAGCCGAGCCAACCCTCGCTGTGTAAATCAAAGCTGCAACTCCGGTTAACGCGCCCAGCAGGGCGTAAACCTGCAAAATCTTGTTTTCGTTTTTGATACCGGAAAGACGTGCCGCGTCCGGGTTGCCGCCAATGGCGTAGAGGTAGCGACCAAACGTTGTAAAATTAGTAATGAAAACGCCGAGCAGAGCTACCGCCAGCAAGATCAAAACCGGAATCGGCACTCCCTGATAAATGTTCATCACATAAATAAAGCCAATGATGACAGCTGTTTGGATGAGCGCGAAAATTATTGTTCCGGTCGGATTCGCATTTTCCACCACATATGTTTTGTTTGCCTGAATCTTTCGATAAGCGAGATACAAAACCGCTGTCACGGCAATTGCAGCTATTGCCCAGCCGGTCCCCGAACTAACGTAAGCCTGACCGATAGCTTTGAAATTTGCATCTCCAATTGGAATCGTCTCGCTCTTAGAAATGCCTTTGATCACCCCGCGCCATGCCAGCAATCCGCCGAGCGTGACAATAAAGGCCGGAATTTTGCCGTAAGCAACCAGCCCGCCATGAATTAATCCAATTGCGACACCGATAAAAATTGCGACAAGGAGCGACGGCACCAGCCCGTAACCTAAATTTGTCAAGCAAATCGCCGCGACGCCGCCCGCCAGCCCAAGAACCGAACCGACTGACAAATCAATTTGTCCGGCGACGATCACCATTAACATCCCGACTGCCAGCACGCCGGTCACCGATGTTTGCAGCATCAGATTCGACAAATTACGCGGGGTCAGAAAGATGCCGCCGGTGGCGTAGTGAAAATATAGCCAGATCAGAACCAACGCTCCGAGCATTGTATAAGCTCTGAGCGCCGACGTTTCAATTTTGAAAGAATTTGTTTTGATGTTTTCCGCCATGTTAATTCTTGCTTTGTCGAATGATTTGAAAAATTAAAAGCAAATTGAGAAAAAATCAAGTCGACAAAATTTTTTTAGTAATGAGTTTGCGGGGTATATTGAAACAAAGTTAAATTTTCTGCAAGTCAACAGGAAACTTTTCAGAACATGTTCAGATAATAGAAAACAGGGATAATTGGTTTTTAAGTTTGGAGGGTTAAATTTATGTCAAGAATCGAAGGCAAACAGCATTTGCAAGTAACGCCAGATTTCGGCGGAAAAAATACAGGGTCGAACGCCAAGTCAGACAGTGAACAAAGTAAAAACGTGTATGTTGCTAATAACGATTCGTCGCATGATAAATTTTGCGCTCACGAAGGTATTGACCGAGGCAGAGGCAATAAACACGGGCTGCACGGCAAAAAGGTGGGTGACCAAGTCAATATTATTGATGGCGCTACAACTCTGACTGGCAGAATTCTTAAAGACAATGGAGACACACTGGATGTTTTAGTGGGCGACAAGGTTTACATCGTTGAGAAAGAGAACGGAAAATCTAAAGGTCATCGCAAAGCCTCTGATGCTGAAATGAAGCAAGGCGAACAAATGGAGCAGTATCAGCAGGAGCAAGCTCGCATTCAGGAAGAACAGTCGGCAAGACTTGATGAATCAATCCAGGATGATAAAGAAAAACATGATGTGAAGCTTTATAATCAAAAAATTGAACTGCGTGTTGATGATTTAAAAAAGATAGACAATAAGAAAAAGGCTGTTCAATCGCTGTCAAGTGAGTTTCAATTTCAAGCACCTAAAACCGAATACCATACTTTAACGGTTGCTGAAATTATTCTAAGCAAAGACAGAGAAGATGAGCTAAAAAAATAAAACCTATTGTTTAAAATTTTGAATTGTTAAAACTTCGGCTTCCGAGCCATAAGCAAGCTGCGCTTAACAAACAGGCGGCAGGGCAAACCAGCAGGGCATAGCGCATCATACGTGGATTTTCCGTTACATTAAAGTAATCGTTAAGTTTGCCAATCAGATTTGAACCGATTACATATGCGGCAATATTGACCGTAAAAAAATAAATAGCAATGCCAAGTCCGCGCAAGTTTGCACCGGATATTTCCGTCACATCTGCTGCTGCTGCTCCGAGCCAAGCTAAACCCGCAAAAAGCAGAAAGAAATTAGCCAGAAGTATAAAGTAAATATTCTCGGTAAAAATCAAAAGGAGCCAAAAGGGAATTGAAAAGAGCGAAAGAACTGCTCCGTAA
>JBDTZD010000318.1:0-3663 GCA_040005335.1 Pyrinomonadaceae bacterium
AAATTACTGGCTGATGCGATTCGTTCAATCTCACCGCGTAACATACAGGTTCCAGTTAAAGATGAATTGCAGGTTTTGGTACGCGTCGAAGATTTAAAACCTGCCGATGTCGAAGTTGTGCCGCTTGAGAAACGTTCAAATTGGGGCAGAAAAGTGGCGCACGGCGAGTTTGTTACTTCCGTTGAAGTCCTTCCGGCCAAAGGTTGTGACGCAGGAAAGACGCTTGAATCAATTAAACTATTGAAGGAGAACGGCGTTGATGCCGTTAACATTCCCGACGGACCCAGAGCGCAAACCAGAATGAGCGCGCAGGCGACGGCGATTTTAGTCGAACAGCAAATTGGTATCGAAGCGGTTCTGCATTATTGCTGCCGCGACCGTAATTTGCTCGGAATGATGTCGGATTTGCTTGGCGCGGCGGCTTTGGGCTTAAGAAATTTGCTGTTGATTACCGGTGATCCTCCCAAAATGGGACCGTACCAGGATGCTACCGCCGTTTTTGATATTGACGCTATCGGTTTGACCAATATGGTTAATAAACTCAATCATGGGCTTGATTTGGGCAATAATCCGATTGGCTGCCCGACGGCTTTTACAATCGGCGTCGGAGTCAATCCGGGCGCAGTTAATTTGGAAGAGGAAATCCGCCGCTTCGAGTACAAAGTCGAAGCCGGAGCGCAATACGCCATCACACAACCGGTTTTCGACACCGAACAGCTCCGGGATTTTTTGAAAAAAATCGAACACGTCAGGATTCCTATTGTCGCCGGAATTTGGCCTCTGGTCAGTTTTAGAAACGCCGAATTTTTGCACAACGAGGTTCCGGGTGTGCGCGTCACGCCGGAAATTCTGGAACGGATGCGAATTGCTTCGGAAAAATCCAAGGAAGCCGCTCGCGACGAAGGCATTGCGATTGCACGTGAAAGTTTATTGGAAGTGCGAGACGTGATTCAGGGCGTCCAGGTTTCCGCGCCGTTTGGCAATGTCAAATACGCATTGCAAGTTTTTGACGTGCTGCCGGAATTTGCGTCTAAAAACAAAACCGCCGCCGTGAGCGCGGAATAGTTAGAATTTCTTAAGGTATTTCTTTGGCATGAACATAAATCAAGTTTTTACAAAACGATTTGGCATCACGCTTCCTTTGCTAATTACCGCAATGTGTTTAGCAATCTCCTGTCGCTCCGAAAATCCCGCGGCTAATCAATCAGTGTCGGTCGCATCAAATATTAACGTTAATGCTGCAACCACAAATACAAACGCCAATGTCGCAGTTTCAAATGCCGCCACAGCGCAGCGGGTTGAATTTCAAAGCGCGGACGGCTTAAAAATTGTCGGGACGTACTACGGCGTCGCCAAAGCTGATTCGCCGGCCGTTTTGATGCTGCATCAATGGGGCAGCACCAAGGCGTCTTACGAGGTTTTGGCTAAACAATTTCAAGCAAGCGGCATTGCGGCATTGGCAATTGATGGGCGCGGGTTTGGCGAATCCGTAAAACGCGCTGACGGATCGCCACTTGCGCCGAGTCGAACCGACCTAGTCGTCGCCGGAATGAAAGCGGATGTCACAGCCGCCATCAAGTTTTTAAAACAGCAGCCAAGCGTTGATGCCAATCGAATCGGCATCACGGGAGCGTCTTACGGCAGCAGTTTGGCGATTATTGACGCGGCGGATGATGCGACAATCAAAGCCGTCGCTCTGCTTTCGCCCGGCACGAATTATTTCGGCAATTTGCCCACTGAACCCGCCGTGACGAAATACGGAACGCGTCCTCTGCTGATTGTCGCTGCAGACGATGATGCAGAATCAGCAGTTGCGTCGGGCAAACTCAATAATTTAGCCAAAGGCGAAAAACACCAGCTGCAAATTTATCCAAAAGGCGGACATGGCACTGGTTTATTTGCGGCGGGTGTCGGATTGGAGAAATTGCTCGGCGATTTTTTCGCCGCCAATCTCTAAATTTCGTTTGGCTGTCTGGCAACAAACATTTGAGTTAGAATCAAATTATGATTCGCAGAGTTTATCTTGATAACAGCGCGACGACACCGGTTGACCGCCGGGTCGTCGAAGCAATGCTGCCGTTTTTGCTTGAAAAATTCGGCAACGCTTCGAGCATTCACTTTTTCGGGCAGGAAGCGAAAATGGCAGTTGATGCTGCGCGGCAGGAAGTTGCCCGGCTCGTCGGCGCGCGCCCCGCAGAAATTGTTTTTACTTCCGGCGGCACCGAAGCCAATAACCTCGCCATTCGAGGGCTGTGCGAATTAAATGAACAATACGGTAAACACATTATCACGTCTGAGATTGAACATTCGGCCGTCAAAGAAGTAGCGGACGCGCTCGAAAAACGCGGTTGGGAAGTCACGCGCCTTCCGGTTTACGATAACGGAATTGTTCGCGTCGAAGACGTCAAAGCAGCGATTCGTCCAAGTACGATTTTAATCTCCGTCATGACGGCGAACAACGAAATCGGGACAATTCAACCAGTTTGTGAAATCGGAGCCATCGTCAAACAGGAACGAGCAAACGGCAACAAGATTTGGTTTCACACCGATGCGGTGCAGGCAATCGGTAAAATTCCAGTTAATGTGGAAGACATCGGATGCGATCTGCTTTCGCTTTCCGCGCACAAAATATACGCGCCAAAAGGCATCGGCGCGTTGTACGTACGGCGCGGAGTTCGCCTGCAAAATCAAAATATCGGCGGGCATCAGGAACGCGAACGGCGGGGCGGGACGGAATCGGTCGCTCACATCGTCGCATTTGGCGAAGCCGCAAAATTTGCGCGCGGAGATTTGCAAAGTAATTCGGAAAAATTAAAAAATTTGCGCGATAAATTCGAGGCGGGCGTAGCGGAGAAAATCTCTGACATTCAAATCAATGGTGACCGACAACAGCGGCTCCCCAATATTTCAAACATTTCTTTCCGGTTTATCGAAGGCGAAGGATTGCTGATTAATCTCGATTTGGCGGGCGTGGCGGTTTCAACCGGCTCGGCATGTTCATCAGGAAGTCTGGAGCCGTCACCTGTGATTCGTGCGCTTGGCAGAAATGATGAATTAGCGCGTGGAGCAATTCGTTTTAGTTTTGGCAAAGATAACACGGCGGAAGATGTTGATTATGTTTTAGACATTCTGCCAAAAGCCGTCGAGAATTTGCGGAGACTCTCGCCAACTTGTCGACAAAACTTTTTAGCCGCTTAAATTTATCGGCAAAAACAAAAAGAGCATGAACTTTCATCCATGCTCTTTTTTAATGATTAAACTCAAACTATTTGTTTGAGTTAGCCATTTTATTGGCGGCGTTGCCCATTTTGTCAGCGGCGTTGCCCATTTTGTTAGCGGCTTCACCCATTTTATTGGATTCGCTCATGTTGGTGTTCATTTTCATGTTGCTGTTGGTCATCATCGCACCATTGCTGTTCATGGCCATGTTGCTGTTGGTCATCATCGCACCATTGCTGTTCATGGCCATGTTGCCGTTGCCCGACATTGTGCTGTTGCCGGACATGGCGCCATTGCTGTTTACAGCTACAGCCATGTTTGATTTGTTCATGGTGGTATTGTTGTTAACAGCCGGTTCGCAAGCGAACGCTAAAGCTGCAACTGCCAAAATACCTGAGAGAGCTAATGTCTTTTTCATTTTTAGAATAATCTCCTGTTTTTCTT
>JBDTZD010000276.1:0-3662 GCA_040005335.1 Pyrinomonadaceae bacterium
GGCAAACTACCAGTTTTGACTCGGAACTAATACGCATTTTCTCATTTGAATTGGTATTATTGCGCAAATTCTTCAATAAATAATGGAGAAAGTAAAAAAGGAACGAATCTTTGCAGATTCGTTCCTTTTTTGTTTTCAGTTCTTTACAAAAATGTAGCCAGCCGTTAGACTCTTGCTTCCCAATTTGGCGATTTCACATTTTAAATGCCAAACTAAAAGAACTTGTTGACTGAATTCATTGAAATAACAAGTCAGATGAAAGACCGAAAATTGTGGCGGGAACTTTAGACAAAAACATTTTAAATAACCGACAGGCGTTTCACGAGTATCATATACTTGACCGTTACGAAACTGGTGTGGCTTTGGTTGGCACAGAAGTTAAAAGTATTATGGCCGGGAGAATTCAGCTTAAGGATTCCTATGTTACTGTGCGCGAGGGCGAAGTTTGGCTGATGAACGCTCATATTTCGCCGTACTCGCACGGCAATATTAATAATCATGATCCATTGCGAACTCGGAAACTGCTGCTTCACAAACGCGAAATTGCAAAATTAGCCGATGAAACTACTATTAAAGGAATGACTCTCGTTGTTACACAGATCTATTGGAAAAACGGACGAATCAAATTTGAAATCGGGGTTGCAAAGGGTAAAAAACTTTATGATAAACGCGAAACCGAGATGCGTCGGACGATAGATCGCGAAACTCAAGTCGAAATAAAAGAGCGCGGTCGTTAACAAAAAATTCACTTTATCGGGAGGCTCGTTTGAAAACGGGCTTGTTCTTCATTTACACTCTAACTTAACTCATAACAATTCACGGTTTGGAAAGCTAAGGTAAAACTCAATGAACATTCAAGCAAGCACACGCAGTTTTCGTGAAACGGACGCGCCAGTCCTGGTCGTCGCTGTTTTCAAAGACGAAAAAGCCGACGGCGGTATTTTACAAGAGCTGGATAATTTAACGGGCGGCGTTGTCGCTTCGGTAATTGACGGCGAAGAATTGAAAGGCAAAGACGGCGAAACAGCCTTTCTGCATCTTGCGCCAAACGAGAACTTGAAAGCCAATCGGCTGCTGCTCGTCGGCGTCGGCGATAAAGCCGAATATAACGCCCAAAAAGTTGGGCAGCTCGCCGGAACTGCGGCGCGTTTTTGTCGCTCAAAAAGTATTAAGTCGTTCTCGCTCGTCCCCCGATTTGAAGGCGATGCTACTGAAGTTGCACAAATTGCTGCGACTGGGGCGATTTTGAGTTTGTTTGAATTAGACAAATATCGCACTAAAGACAAAGAAGAGCGCACCATTGACGGATTCACTCTGGTCATCGAAAACGGTGATGAAAAAGCAATTAAAAAGGGTCTTGAACGCGGTCAAATCATTGCCGATTCGATGAACTTTACGCGGGATTTGTCGAACGAGCCGGGAAATTATTTGCCGCCCGCCGAAATGGCTGATCGCGCACAGAAAATGGCTGGGGAAGTTGGGTTAAAATGCCAGGTTTTAGAAGAAGCTGATTGCGAAAAGCTCGGTATGGGATCATTTTTGAGTGTGGGCGCGGGTTCTGAGCAGCCTTCAAAATTCATCATTTTGCGTTATGAACCAGCCAACAGAAAAGCTTCCAACAAAGATTTAGTTGCCTTAGTAGGCAAAGGGATCACGTTTGACACGGGCGGCATTTCCTTAAAACCCGGCGAGAATATGGACGCGATGAAGTACGACATGACAGGCGGCGGCACGGTCATGGGCGCAATGCGGGCGATTGCATTGCTCAAACCAAGCGTTCCGGTTTTAGGAATCATCGCGGCGGCAGAAAATATGCCGGACGGCAAAGCGACAAAACCAGGCGACATCGTGACCGCTATGAACGGCAAAACGATTGAAGTTTTAAACACAGATGCCGAAGGCCGTCTAGTTCTGGCAGATGCCGTCGCCTACGCTGCGAAAGAAGGCGCAACGCATATTGTTGATATGGCGACACTGACCGGCGCTGTGATTATCGCGCTCGGCGACGTTCACACCGCAATTTTAGGCACAGATCAGGAATGGGTGGACGAAATTATAAATTCAGGCAAAGAAATGGGCGAGCGATTCTGGCAGCTTCCGCTTGACAAAGAATATTTTGAATTAATCAAATCCCCGATTGCCGACATCAAAAATATTGGGACCGGGCGCAAAGCCGGAACGATAGTCGGTGCGGCGTTTATCGCCGAATTTGCCGGAGAAACGAAATGGGCGCATCTGGACATTGCCGGAACAGCATGGCACGACGACGCGAAACCATATCGTTCAAAAGGCCCGAGCGGAGTGGCAATCCGCACTCTCGTCAACCTGGTCGAAAAACGCTCAAACAGCTAGCAAATCAATATAAATATAGTTTGGTGGGCGAGAACGAGTTCTCGCCTTTTTTATTTGCGGCTGTCGGAGTTATGGCGCTAAGAAGAGAAATTCAATTTATCAGCCTTAAAATTGGAGAGGCGCGATAAAAAACCGCGCCTCTCCTAAATTTCACTGATTTATGCTGGAAACTAACGAATCCTGACCCGACGTACTACCTGACGAACCACTCTGCCATTACGATAACGGGTAACCCGAACAGTTTCCCTGTATATATGTCTGCCGCGACGAACATTATGGGTGACAAGTCTGACCCGAACCTGACTTGATGAAACGGTTGAATAATCAAAACTCGCCGTTTTGGAAACTACCGAACTCTCTGCTGCGTTTGCAACCGAACCGAATGTCACAACCGCCGCCAGCGCAAACGGTAAAATTAACAATTTTTTAAACATTTATTTTTCTCCCTTTGATTTTGTCACGAAATTTGAGGAGTAAAATTTCGTGCGCACTTGATTATAGACAAACTTTAAAACAAATTTGTTACATTTTTTTACAGCGCACCGGTAACAATATCAAATATTGCTGCCGCATTTACCGCAAAACCTAGTTCCGGCGGCATAAATCGTTCCGCAAGTACGGCATTGAACTTGAGCTGGTCGCGCCGCATTATTTTGAATTTGAGAATTGCCCGACTGTTGCTGCGTCGTGTTTGATGGCAAATGACCAGTCATTTGCAACCCGCAGCCGCCACAGAATTTGGAATTTGGCGGCAGTAACCTACTGCAACGAGGACAGTTAAAACTTGCTCCGGGCTGAGATTGCTGCTGTGAAGCGTTAACTATAAAACGATGTGGCTGGGTCGGTTGCGCTTGATTTTGCTGGATCTGCTGGTTTTGTTGAGTGAAATTAGGCGTCGCCTGAGAGCTTTGCGATGGCGACACGGGAGCGTTTCCGCCGTCTAAGAGCTGGAATCTTGAATTGCCGCAACGCCCGCAAAATTTAATTCCAGCTGCATAACGTGATTTGCAGTTTGTGCAAACGACGACATCCGGGACCAATTCGCGGTTTTGCGAACTTGCCCCGCCGCTTTGCTGCGAATTTGCGGTTTTATGTTCGAGCTCTGATTTGAGTGAGGCTTGGATTACTTGTTCGGCAGAATCTTCGCGAATTTCAATGACACGCTCGTCGTCCCGCGTCCCGCGCTGCGAGACGCGCAAAATATGACGACCCGGGGGAACTGAACTCAAAATTACTTTTCCCGAACTCCCGATACTGCCGCGCCTTTCGTCATCAACATAAACTTCCGCACCGACGGGAGCGAGAATTAC
>JBDTZD010000361.1:0-12338 GCA_040005335.1 Pyrinomonadaceae bacterium
CACTTGGACGCTTACCGGGCAACTCTACGCGGCCGGCATCAATTCGACCGGGACACCGGCAGTCATCTTCCAATCGCAGACCGCGCCAGCGCAGCCGACATATCTCGTCGGGGCTTCTCCAGTCAACCCTTGCGCATCTACTTCGGATACTTACTTTCAGGTCTTTTTCGATAGAGTTTATGGTATTCCTTTTGAACATATTTTGCGGTTAATATCTACCCCAGAAAATAAAGGTAAACGATTTAAAGTAGAAAGGAATACAAAAAATCAGTTTAAGAATACAATTCATATGAACGTGAAAGAAGGTGTGGAAGTCGCTTACAAAGTAACGATGCCGCAACATCGAAGCGAGATGAAAAGACTGCCGAAAGGAAGACTTTTATTTCACGTAACATTTGAAGGCGGAGAAGCCTACTTGAATCTCGGCACACTTTATAATCTTCTCCAAATACCGTATGAGTCAGAGTAATGCAACCGTTTTAGAATCTGTTGGCGTATCGGAGGCTTTGCTAATCAATGCCCCCGAAAATGCTTATACCTTGTCGGTTGCAGAAAATCATCGAAAGAAATTTGGTCAGTTTTTCACTCCTCCCGCAGTAGCCGAGTTTATGGCTAAATGGATTATCTGCAATCCGAGCTGTCAAACAATCCTTGACCCGTCAGTTGGTTTAGGCGCTTTCTTTCGCACGATTGATAAAATCAAACCGCAAAATAATTACAGATTTATCGGCTACGACGTTGACCCAAAAATCTTGATTGAAGCTAAATGCTTGTTCTCAAATTCTAACCATACGAACTTAGAGTTAAAAATCAAAGACTATTTGTTTAATGATTGGAACAGAAAGTATGACGGAATTATTTGTAATCCGCCTTATCTTAAATTTCAGGATTATAAAAATCGCGCGGCTAGTCTCAAAGAATTTCAGTCTCGTTTGAATATGAGTTTGAGCGGTTTCACAAACATCTACACGATGTTTATGCTGAAGTCAGTCAATCAACTTGCCGCCAACGGCAGAGCCGCTTACATTGTGCCTTTCGAGTTTTTGAATTCCGACTATGGAACATTCATAAAAAAATATCTGCTCGAAAGCAAAACTTTACGTTATGTCATTCTCTTTAATTCAGAAGAAAATGTTTTCAATGATGTCTTAACTACGTCATGCATTCTTCTTTTCGCAAATGACGACAATTCAGAAAGCGTAAAATTTATCAATGCTGAAGACGTTGAGAGTTTGCAAGGTATCGAAGAACAAATTGCTTCTTATCCAGACATCAATGATATTGGTAAATCCGTTATTTGTTCAAACCTTGACCCAAATATAAAATGGCGGACTTATTATCAAACGCTGAATAACAGGACATTTAAAAACTTAGTTACATTTTCGACTTACGCAAAAATCGTGCGAGGAATTGCGACGGGCGATAATGATTACTTCACTTTTAATGAAAAGAAGAAAGCTGAATTTAAAATTAGAGACGAGTTTTTGCTACCTTGTTTGACAAAAGCCGCTCAAGCAAAAACCAACTTCTTTTCTTCAAGCGAATATGAAAACTTACGTTTAAATGAAGACAAAATTTTTCTTTTTAATGCCTTTAATTTAACCGATAGAAATGTTAGAAAATATATTAAACACGGCGAAGAATTAGAAGTTCAAAAGGGATATTTAACAAGTCATAGAAACCCTTGGCACACAATTGAAAATCGCCCGCCCGCTCCTATTATTGTAACCGTTTTTAACCGTAATGGATTACGTTTTGTCAGAAACGAAGCAAATATCAGAAATTTAACTTGCTTCCACGCAATTTACCTAAATATGTTTGCTTCTGCCAAAATAGATTTATTAATGGCTTATTTTCTTTCCGATGTTTCAAAAGAAATATTCAATCACGACCGTCGAGAATATGGCGGCGGGCTTAACAAGTTTGAGCCAAACGATTTGAACAATTCTAAAATGATAAATCTTGACGCGATTGACTTAGAAACCGAAAATCTTATCGAAACACTTTATAACAGGTATCGTGAATCGGTTTTATGTTCACAAGTTGATGCAGAGGCATTGGGTAATTTGAATGATATATTTTCATCGTTTGTCGTTGAATAAACAGATTGCTTTAATCGAACACAGTGTCCAACAAATTATTGGAGCGAAGGCGGAATCAGCTGCTTTCATCGCGCGGGACTTTCTTCTTATTTGGTTGCATCCCGCCGCGCTCAATTCAGCCGTTATTGAGCCAAGTCATAAAGCCAACTGCCTGGGCTGCGCTCTGATCGTTTTTCTGGGTACTTTTTACGGCAGTTTTGGCTGAAATTTGAAAACCCTTATTGACGGCGCGGGTAACATATTTGATGAGATGGGTTGGCGTTAGCGCAAGCAAAGGCGTGTAATTGCCATTTTCAAGCCAGGCAATTTCCTCCGGCGCCAATCCTTTTATTTCTTTAATCGAATCCGCTGAAACTTTTGAAGGTTTGGCGCGAAGCCGCATCAGCTTTGCTTTAATCGCCGTTTGTGGACGCAATCCAATATCGTAAACTTTCCGGCTGCGATCATTGCCAAGATGTTTGCGAACAAATTCTTCTTTTAACAAACAGCCTTCGATGCTGGCATCATGCAGCACAAAAATTGGTAAATCACGGCGTTGTTGGATAAATTCCATCTCTTTGGTTGATTTTCCTGGCGATTGATACGGATCAAAAAGCAGTAAACCGAGATCTTTTGAGGTTTGATTGCCAAGCAAACAAACTCGCACTTCCAGTTCTGGACAAACCAACACGGCGCGCACCTTGTCTAAATTTTGCGGATTTTGCGAGAGCAATTGTTTGTTCAATAAATTTGCCGGAAGCTGTTTGTAAATTGACCGCCAACGTCCGATGACATCGCTTTCAAATACGAAATTACTTTGCGTCAAATTCAAATCGCCCTCAACTTGCCTAAAAGTTATTAAAAGAGTGACGAACACAACTGCAATCAAAAATGCCAATCCAAACAGCGCGATTGTCCCGGTTGAAATGGCTATAATAACCGTAATCACAATGCTTGCAACAGAAGCAAAAACCAGCCAGCCGAGAATTGTGTTAACGCTGTTTTTGATTTTTTTGCGGCTGAGAAAATGCTGAAGCTGCCCGGAAGTGAAATAAACTTTTCCGTCAGCCCCGATTTTGCCAATCACTTTGCGAAAACGCGCATCATGCAGACCAAGCGAATCCGTCTTCGGTTCAAAAGCGAATTCATGTTTGCATTTCGAGCATTTTTTTCCGCTTCGTTCTTTGTAAAGAAGATTTTGGTTACAATGCGGACAGATCATAAAATTCGTCCTCCATTTTTCGTTATAAGGTCTGATGCGCAGCTAAATTTGCCGCCGAAATGCCTTTGATTATCGTGCGGTTCAGCATTGGGTGATTTTCATGCGTCGCGCCGAAATCGCTGTCAGGATGATAGGCGATAACAACCATTTCTTCCATTTCGGTATTAAAACTGTGCAGGGCATCGGGCTTAATGACAAAAGCTTGTCCTGCCTGCAAAGGAATTGTTTTTTCCGGCAGGACGCATTCGCCCGAACCGCTCGCAACTATTCCGACTCGCACTGACGGATGCGTGTGCGGAGTTTGCCGGATGTTTTTGGGAAAGTAAAGCGCGTTCAAGCACGGGTCGCCCAAAATTGGCGGCGCGATTAAGAGCGTGTCCGTGCAGCCGTCAATATAGCGCAGTCGTCCGGTCGTTTCAATCTGTCCGCCGAGAGCAAAGATACCCGTGTAGTTAAGACGAGTAATGATAACTCCCGCACCGTTGGCGATTACAAACTGACCTGGAACGCAAAAATACATTTTTTCGCGCAGCGTGAATTCACCCTGCGCCGTACGTAAAACCGCGTTGCCGCGCTCAACAAAACCAAAGTGAGTGCCGTTAGCTGAGATTGAAAGGGCGTCTTCGTTCCATCCATGTAAAGCAGTCGGGAATTTTTCGTCGCAAAACTCTGCGAGGCAAGCAGTTTTTAATTCAAAAGTGGAAAATGAATTTATCATCGCTTTTTCGCAAACAGTTTAGCGCGAACCGGCGATTTTGACGAAGCTAATTTTTCCGGTTGGTTATGCCTTTTCAAGTTTGGCGAGAAAAGCATAGCGTCTTGCAACCGAGGTAATAGTAAGTTTAACCAAGCCTTGTTCTTCGAGAGATTCAAGATACGGCATTAATTCCGACCAATGCCGGACGTGGAATTGCTTGAGCCAGCTTCTCAACAGTTTTTGAAACCACTTGGGCAAATCTTTTTGATCCCAAAAATCTACAATATAAACTGAGCGCCCCGGTTTGAGATTATTTAAAGCCGCCTGAATTGATTCGCGCCAAGTCGGAATCATGGTAATTGAATATGAAAAGAAAATCGTGTCAAACGCATCATCCAGATTAAACGTCTTTCGGTAGTCTAAATCTTCGGCAAGCTCGGTTTGCAATTTAATATGCGGCGTCAGATTTTTCCCATCAATTTTCGTCTGCGCCGTTTTCAGCATCTCACCGGACGCATCCAGTCCATAAAATCTGGCTGCCGGATATTTTTCTGCCAAAACGATCAGGTTTCGCCCCGTTCCGCAGCCCACCTCCAAGACGGCTTCGCCTGTTTGGACATCCATTTCCTGGATCATTCGATCACGTCCGAGCAGATAATATTTGCGGGTCAAATCATAAAAGTGCCGTTGATAACGGTACATTTTATCCATCGCGGTTTTAGCGTCTGACACAGTTGGGTAATAGGTAATAGGTAATAGGTAATAGGTAAAAATTCAAAAACTTATTACCTATTACCTATTACTTCTTACTTTAAAGTGTAAAGGTGAAATCCGCCGTAAATCGCGGCGCGGTCTTGTTTGAAAAGTTCGAGCGACCATTCTTTTTCATAATCGAAGCGCGCGCGTAAATCAGCGTTCAAAGCTGTCTCAATCGGCGAATCCGCGCCCGCAGTGCGGAAAATAATTCTCGTCCCGCTGCCGCCTCGCGCTGCAATCGCAGTCCATAAACCAGTCAAAATTTCCGCGTTCATCCAATCCTGCGCGTCCAAAAAGACAAAACGATTAAAGGTTTCGACGGGCTGCTCTTTGATGTGGTCGATAATTGACGCAATCACGGTGTTAACGCTAAAAGCGTTTCGCTTGATTAAATCGTAATTTTCTTCTTTGAGATAGTCGGGCAGCGCTTGTTTTTTTTCCGTATCATATTTTCGAGTAAAAGCCTGCCATGCGAAATAATTATCTGCAATTGGAAACTCGACCGCGAGGCGATGCGCCCGCTCGCGCATTAGCTCAACCATCCCGTTTTGCGCGTCCTTTTTCAGCTCTTCATATTGCTGCGGCGGAATTCCCAGACCAAAAACAGTAATCGGCGTTTTGCCCAAAGCTTTAATGACAAAATTATCGAAAAACGGTTGAACATTTTTTTGAAAAAACGCTTCCTGCTCGGCGGTTGACTTGGCTTTCGTTAAACCATTCATATCGCACTTGATGGTTTTAGCGAAACGATGAAAAAACCGTAGAAAATAGCCGTTGCGAGCGTAATTGTAAAAGCCTTTGGCAAAATAGCCGATGCGGTTTTTGCTTTCCCAAAACTTGCGCGTCTCAGCGTCCAATTCGGGTGCGAGATATTTGTGATAATTAGTGACGTTTGCAGGCACATTTGCCCGCCCAAAGAAATCAAAAAACGCTTCGTAATCCGGCAAATAACGCAGAGCCGCTATTTTTAAATTGGTCAAATAAATGTGATGCGGGTTTAAATCAATTGCCGTTACCGATGCGGGCGATGCCGTCAGGTAATTGATCGCGTTGCAGCCGCCCGAAGCAATTGTTAAAACTCGCGATTTAGAATCTAATTTTAATGCCTGCAAATCAACGCGCGGGTCTTCCCAAATCTGGTTATAGACCAAGCCGTCAAAATAAACGGCAAAGAGCTTTTGCAAAATCCCTTGTCGGCTAGTCGCCGGTTTGTTTTGTACCGCTTCGAGCAGTAAATCTTGACTCATTCAATTGGGTAATAGGTAATAGGTAATAGGTAATAGGTTTCAAGACAAATTTGACCAATTACTTATTACCTATTACTTATTACTTTTCACTCGTTAGTTAAAACCGTAACTGGATCAAGGCTTGAAGCACGCCAAGCCGGATAAAGCGCTCCCGTGAGACTGCCGCCGATGGCAATAGCAACTGCTGTCCACACCCAGTTCCAGCTAAATTCAAATGCTAAATCAAAAGTTCTCTGAATTAAAAAGGCGGCGACGAGCGAGACGGCAAAACCTAGGATTGTTCCGAGGATACCAATCATCAGGGCTTCGCGCTCGATGGTGCCAACGATAAACATCTTACTGGCACCCAAACTTTTGAGGATGCCGATTTCGCGCCGCCGTTCCGTGACCGTCGTGTACATCGAAAGCAGCACAAAAATTATCGAAACAAACGCCCCCAAACCAACGAGCGTTCTCAAAAAAGTTTTTAATGCCGGAAATCTTTGCTCGGCATCCACGATCAAATCCTGCGTTAAATTGATTTTGTTGCCGGGCAAAGCTTCATTGATGCGAGCAGCAACCGTTTCTGCCGTTTCGTTCCCGCTGATTTTCACCAGAATATAAGTGCATTTGCCCGTCGCTTGCAAAACCTCTTGGATTGCCGCGAGCGACATTTTAGTTCTAGCGCCGGAAGGCGGAGCAAAAACCCCAACCACTTGATACGGTTTATTGCCGAAAACCGTAATTGCGCCGCCAACATCGGTTTTCGATTCGATAACTTCGCGCTCGTCAATAATAACTTCATTGTCGGCAATGGGCGCGCGACCACGCAGGAGTTGCATCTCGTTCATCCGGGCAAAGTCGTCCCAGTTTACGCCGTCAATTTGTTTCAGTCCAAAACGCCCCTGACCGGCTGCAAAATAACGCAGCATCGGCACGGCAGCTTTCACACCTGGAATTTCGAGCAAACGGTCAACATATTTCGTGCTCACGTTGGCACTTGAACTAGCTATGTCCATTGCTCCGGGACGCGTAAAAACAATTTCGGCTTTCCAGTTTGAGGCGCGCCGGGTCATATCGTTTGACATTCCCCGCGCCAAACCCGTAAACAAAATTACCAGAACAACGCCGAGCGCGACACCCACCACGCTAATCAGCGTTCTAAAGGGACGGGTTCGCAAATTTGCCAGGACTAATTCAAACATCTTTAATTTTTAACACAGAATTCACTGCCAAAGTAAACGCGTGATAAGTGCTTGGGTGAGGATGAAAATACGGATAATTCGTAATTTCTCTGATTTCCCACTTACTACTATTTAGGCTTTATCAGTTTTCCGTTAAAAGTTCTCGGACGAAGTTAATTTCTTTCGGCTCGGTTTTGTAATTGTAGAGCTCGTTACGGCGCTCGAAATCCTCGTACATCTCATCGTAAAGCGCGAAGAGTCTATCGGTTGAAATCTCCCAAGTGTATTTGCGAGCAGTTTCGAGAGCGTTGATAACCTTCGTCTTGGTTTGAGTTTCGTTAGCGAAAATCTCTTGAATCGCAGCAGCAAACTCGGCTCCGTTCGGTTTAACTAACCAGCAATTTTCATCCGAAGCATATGTCAAAATACCGCCCGCATTTGGAGCGACAACGGGCGTCGCGGAAGCCATTGCTTCGAGCGGCGCGATGCCAAAAGGCTCACGCGGATTCGGATGCACGAAAACATCAGCATTAGCGTACAAGTTTGCCAGTTTTTCCTTGTCCGTGACATGACCTAGAAACTTAAATTTACCGCTTGCGGTTTGCTCAAGCTGTTGCTGCAGTTCTTCTTTTTTGGGTCCGTCACCGGCGATTAGCAATCTAAAATCACGATTTTTATCTTTCGCTAGGAGACCCATGATGTCGGGCAAAAGCTGTACATTTTTTTCGGGCGAGATGCGCCCGGCGTATAGCAAAACCTTCGTATCTGCGGGGATAGCAGCTTCCGTAAGCAGGGCTTGGCGATTTTCAACAGTTTTCCGCGCATCGCTGTAAAGCACTGAATTGACGCCGCGCGGATTAACGAAAACGCGCTCCTGAATTGGAATGCGGGCAGCGCGAAAATAACGCCAGCAAAAATTAAAAAACGTTTTTGACCGATGCGGATTGGTTTCCGGCAAAACGCTGTCGAGCAGTTCCTGAGCAGTGTATTGTGAATTGCCAACGTGGAAATCAAACATCGGAAAGTTGTAATTACCCATCACGCGGCGCGCAAACCACATTGCGGGGCGGCTGTCCGACAGAAACGAACGCACGTTGTCATCCATCCGCTCGCAGGAAAAATGCACGAGCATCGGGCGATTAAGCTGTTTGAAATAGCCCATCCGAATAATTCCAGCCAACAGACTCAGCGAATATTTTTCGGAAATTTCAATCATGTCGGGCATTTCTGCAAGCAAAATTTTACGAATCGGAGTTTCGCCCTGGAGATATGTTTTCCAAGGCAGCAGGATTCGATAACGCTTGTCAAAAACCGGCGAGAAATCTGCCTTGACATAATAAATACGTCCGTATTCGCCGATTTCCTCAACCTCGTCCGCTGCGCCCGGCACAATTAAACGGACAAAACGTTCGTGACGGTTTGCCGCTTCGAGCAGGCGGTTGAAGGAGTTGCTGATACCTCCCGAACTTTTGTGATAATAATTCGTGAGGTGAACTGATTTAAATGGCTTTTTGCTCACTATAGAATTAACTTTGCCTGCCCTTTTGACTTAAAAAAACTATGCCCAAACCAATCGCGATTAGCATTAAAATAATTCCGTCTATGCCCCAAAACTTTAACAAAAAGATTTCTCGGCCGCTGTTGTAGGTCCAATAAAATTTATTGGTCACTGCCCAACACAAAGTTTGGGCAAAAAGACCGAATCCTAAAATGCTAAAAAACGCTGGGAGAATTTCTCGGCGTTGCAGCATGCCGGCAATTTCAAGCGGAATAAAAGCGACAAATTGAAAAATTAACAACGGCAGGCGCAAAATATCGTTTAAAAGAGATTTGCTTTCCGCTTCACCGACAATCATTACGTTGCGACGCATAATAAACAAACTGAAAAGTGCCGAAATAACGGAGACGCAAATCGAACGAACAATAGCTTCGTCTGTATGATTGTGGGTTCCAGTCGCATAAGCGAAACTGGATTGCACGAAAAACTCGATAATATGACTGATTACAGGCACAACCAGCAAAATTGTCAAAAGAGCTTTCCAAGCCGGTTCGACGTGCCGGAATGATTGAATCAACGCCCCGCCGACTCCGGCAAATAAAAAACGAAAAGCGAACTGCGCTAATGCCGCTCCCACCGCGAGTTTGATACTTTCCCTGCCAACCAGATAAGTAATCAAAAAAATCGGAGCGCGAAGCAAACCGCTTAAAACCGCTCCCTTATAATTCCAATGCCGAATAAACAGCGACGGATTGCGTAAAACGTTCGCCCACGCCTCAGTAATTGTATTGACGGACGCAGCAGCAGGCGGCGGCGTATCTTCAAATGTAATTTCTTTCATGATAAAGAGGCAACGGTAATATCAGGATTCGCTTGTGTAGCTTGAATTTCCCGACATTTATCGTATGCCTGATAAACCGATTCAAAAACCGAATCCCACGATCGCGCAAGAACAAACTCGCGCGCCGCTCGGCGCATTTCCTGCTGCCGCAAAGGGTTATTAATCAATTGTAAACTAAACGAGACGAAATCCTCTATTCCTCCGGCGACAAATCCGGTTTTGCCATGTTCAACAATAAATTTAGGACCGCCGCCGCTCGAGACAATTGCCGGCACACACGAAGCAAAAGCTTCCTGGATAACGTTTCCGAAAGTATCAGTTTCGGACGGAAAGATAAACGCGTCCATGTTGGCGTAGGCAGCGGAGAGTTTTTCGCCTTCGATAAAACCTGTAAATTCAGCTCTTTTCAAATTCTGTTCGAGCCACGCGCGTTCGCTGCCGTCGCCGATTATCAAAAACTCGTAATCGGTTTTTCCAGCAGCAATCAGTCCCTTTTCTAAATCAGCCAGCAGGCGAACATTTTTTTCCGGCTGCAATCGTCCGCAAAAACCAAGCCTAAAAATTTGATCATTTTTTGTTCGTTTGGCGGGCGAAAATGTTTCCGTGTCAACCCCGCGAAGCATGAGTCTTGCTTCGCGCCCTGTTCCTTCATGCAGCAAATCAACCAATTCCTGGTTTGGCGCGAGAACAACTTTGCCCATCTTGTAATACAAAACCGCGCCATCAAATATTTTTTGTTCAGCCAATCGGATCAGTTTCTGACGCGTTTTTGTCGGTACAAAACGCAAAGTTTTCTGTAGTCTGGTGGCAGCGAATTCATGAAGGTTAGTATGCCATGAAGCTAAAATTGGAATTTGCATTTTGTGCGCGAGCCATGCACCCAAAATGCTGACATCGTTGAGACCTGTGATGTGAATAACGTCGGGACGAAATTCTTCGAGTTTGCGCTTGACAAGTTTTGTGTGCCGTTGAAAAAGCGGATCGTAGGCGAGTCCCGCATCCATTGGAATTGAAAGCAAACTGCGCTTTAACCCAAGTTGTTTGACCGAACCGTCCTGCGCGCTGTTTGTCTGCGCGCCAGCATAAACGGTTAGAAACGGAAGATCTCGCTGATGGGCAAAACTTTCCAGTCGCTTGCTCGTCAGCGCTACGCCATTAACTTCTAAATATGAATCGGTAAAAAACGCTACTCGCAAAACTGCTTGAAAGAAGAATTTCCACCACACAGAAGCGGCGAAAGCAAAAGAATCAGAAAATATTCTGAGAATACGTTTTCAATCTTCTCGCGCGCCTCTCTGTGATGAATTACTGCTTTTAATTTATCTCAACCGGCTGGTCTGATGAAAAGCCGGGCTCGATGCTTTCTTTTGTCGGCTCTCTGACAAAATCAAAGGCGCGCGGAAGACGGTCTTTGCGCTTGACAACCAGATGAAAGGCCGGGCGCACCACGGGGCTGCCGAGTGTGCCGAGCGTCCAAGTCGCGGCTTTGAGCCAACCCGGGCCTCCGCGTATCCAGAAAAACGAGAGCGGATGCAAGCCTCGCTCATCAATTTTGGCGTGAACCCGACCAGTCCAATGTTTTCGCTCGGCTTCGTAATCAGGATAAAATTCAAGAATTTCTGCAAAAGAATTTAGCTGCCGCCAGGCTAGCGGCTGCCGATAATGCGGCATTAAAATAACCTGGCTAAATTTGTCACGTCTAATTTGCTCGACAAACTCACCAAATGTTTTTGATGTTGACAAATTTACTACCGAATTAGGTTGACAACCATGACGATCTCCGCCTGATACGGCGGGGAAACCGAGTGCATCAGCCATTTCGAGAACAGCTTTGTTTTCCGACCATTTGCGAAAGCCGTTGATTTCAAAAGCGTGAATCCATCTACCGTATTTGGCGACAAATGCTTCAAGCAAAGCCCTATGCCGCGCAGTGCCGATTAATTCAATGTCCCAAATCGGATGATTGAGCACTACCAGAACTTCAGGAATCTCGTTTAGCAGAGCGAATAATTCGTCCAAACGATTTGCTTCAAATTTTAATTCACGTTTTTTAGCAAATGAAAAGTCGAGCAAGTTTTTGGTGATTTCATCGGCTTGGTCTTCGGGCAAATTGTGAACCCCAACGTGAAAAAACCCTTCGTCAAACGGAACAGTCCATTCGAGCGAAATTGGCACGTCCGCACCGTGCGGATGTTCGGAGCGCACTAATCGCCCGGCTTCGATATCGTCATGATCTGTCAAAGAAACTAGGGCTTGAAGCCCGATGCGGTTAATTTGCTGTTGTTCAAGATCGTAAACCTTGTGTGCCGAAAGCGGCGGTGTCCAATAAGCCGCCGAAAAGTCCCATTCCCGACCCTCACGTTCGAGATAACGTTTGCGCTCACGCTCGAAAAAAAACGAGATGATTGGTAACTGGGCGGCAATGTGCGGCACAAAATCGAGCATCTCTTTTGAGTGTTGGGTATGACAATGCAATGAAACGCCGGTTTTGAACCGGCGTGATAAATCTGTCGCGCTGTCAGGCAAATGAAGCCGAGTCAATTTAAGATTCATGGCTTTCTCCGTCTCTCAAAGTTTTGAAGGTAGCAAATTGATTCATAAATTTCAAAGTTAGACTCTCAAATGCAATTGGTTTACTGTCCTAATTTTCTGTAAACTTTTTACGTTTAAGCAATCTGCTTGGTTTCATTTCAAAACGCCTTTCCTGCAAACGGCGGAAAACAGCATCTGACTTGACAGTCTCTGACACTCACCTTAAAATCTGTATTTGGCTTGGGGCAGTAGCTCAGTTTGGCAGAGCGCGGCGTTCGCAATGCCGAGGTCAGGGGTTCGA
>JBDTZD010000257.1:0-12309 GCA_040005335.1 Pyrinomonadaceae bacterium
ACGCGGGCTTTGTCGGCGCGGCGCGGCGCGGCGCTGGCGGAGGTCTAACCGAACAACAGGGCTGGGACACCGCAAATTGCCAGTTTTTTATCACGCTCAAACGCCAACCTGCTTTTGACAAACGTTACACGGTTTTTGGCAAAGTCATCGAAGGATTGAACGAAGCTCGAATTATCGCGGGCGCGCCGACAGCGGCCGGAGGGGAACGCCCAACTGAGAAAATTATCATTAAAAGCATTACTATTCAGAAAAAGTGATGACGGCAAATTATCGAGCACAGCTAAACCGCTTTTTTAGTTCCTACAATTCAAGAGTAAAATGAAGCAGATGATTTTTCGTTTTTCGCTTTTGTTGATCTTACTCGCATCTGGGATTATTTTTGCATTGGCGCAGACGCCTCTGTCTCAAATCAAAATAGCGTTTCTCGATGAGAGCGCAAGTTCGTCAAAGTTTACCGAGCAATTCTCTCAAAACTTGCAGCAAAACAATTTCAAATTGCTTGATCAAGACCTCGCGCGGGCGGCGGCAAATGGAGCAAAAATAGAAAACCCCTTTAATTTAACGCTTGATGAAGCAAAAAATTTAGCCGCCCTGATTGATTGCAACTTTTTCTTTATTATCAGGAGTGAGACTGGGCGGCGGTCGTCGTTTCAAAAAGACGTTTATTTCGAGTCTTATGCGATTGTGTTTTTGATCAGCGCGCAAACCGGGCATCTGCTGACTTGGACAGATAAACATTTCGAAGCAGACTCGCCCGCCTCCTCCGAAAAATTGCTTCTGGCAGACGCAAAGGAAATCGCGGCGGATTTTGCGGCAAAAATTAGCGAAACAACGCAGCGCGAACGCTCGATGCGCGCAGACAATTTAACCGGCGCGGTGTTAATCGAAGATTTGCCGGACGAGCAAGAAGAAGAAGCTGCCGACAAGAAATTTCGTGTTCCGCTGCCCTACAAACGCCTGCGTCCCGAATACACCTCAGCAGCGGCGCGACGCAGCATCGAAGCGACAGTAGATATTTTAGCGGAACTTAATGAACGCGGCGAAGTGACGCGCACGGAGATAGTTCGCTGGGCAGGGTTTGAATTGGACGAAGCGGTGACAAACACGGTTAGAAAAATGCAGTTTCGCCCTGCCCTGCGTGATGGAAATCCTTTAGCAATCAGAATTGTTTTGCGCTATAATTTCCGCGATTTACAAAAACAATGAACAGTCAACAGTTAATAGTTAATAGTCAACAGCTATTTCCGAGCATTCGGCAGATGTTAATAATCTGTTTAGCATCATTTTTTTTACTGCTTACTCTTGACTGTTCCCTCTTGACTGTTCAAGCTGAAACGTCATCCCTCAAACAGCGGTTAGAAGTTTTTGATGATGTTTGGCAAACGATTGAAGAGCGATACTACGACGCCAATTTGCACGGAGTTAATTGGCTGGCACAGCGCGAAATTTATCGCGCCCAAGCTGCCTCCGCCGCCGATAACAGCGAATTGTATCGTGTTTTAAAATTAATGGTTGGCAGCCTGCACGATTCGCACACACGAGTTTCTGCGCCGGAAGAAAAATCGGACTGGCGACGTCCACGCTTGATCAGTGTGGGCGTTTCAATCCGAGAAATCGAAGGTGAACTGGTTTTTACTAACGTTGATAAAAACTCGCTCGCTAATCGCTCCGGCATTCGGATTGGCGATGTGCTAAGAAGCGTTGACGGCGTTTCGGCGGCAAGCATTTTGCAGCAGCGCGTCTCTGAACAATCAGGCGCTTCAACCACTCGGATTGCGCGGCTCAAGGCGGCGGCTGGTATTTTCGAAGGGGCGGATAATTCTTTTGTGCGGGTTGGTTTCGAGCGAGCGAGTGACAAGAGTGCGCGTTTTGCTGTCCTCAAGCGCGAATGGCGAGTTTTGCCGGCGAGCATCAACGCGCGGCGTGCTGGCGCGACTTTAATAATTACTTTTGATTCATTCTCGCCTGAAATCGTCCGAGATTTTTTTCAAATTTTAGGAACCCAAATGCGCGGTGTGCGCGGCATCGTGCTGGATTTACGGGCAAATCGTGGCGGATCAACCGAAGCGATGACCGATATTGCTTCGGCTTTTCTGCCCGAAAATCAAATTCTCGGCAAATTTATTGACCGTGTCGGAAAAATCGAAGTCGAAGCCAGCACGCGCCGTTTGCTGCTTTACTCAGCCAGCGCCGTAAAAATCCCCAAACTGCCAATCGTTATCTTAACTTCGACCGCGACGGCCAGCGCCGCTGAAATTTTAACGGCAGTGCTCAAAACCGCTCATCACGTTCGCACAATCGGAACTCCTACCTGCGGCTGCGTTTTAGCTGTCAAAGGACAGCATACCCTGCCGGACGGCGGCAGTCTCGAAATTAGCGAACTCGATTTTCAAATGCCGGACGGCTCGCGGCTCGAAGGCACTGGCGTTGCCGTTGACGAAAAAATTCCGCCGACGCGCCGGGATCTGCTTGCGCGCCGAGACAGCGCCCTCGAACGCGCCATTGAAACGGTTAAAAGTTAAAGGTTAAAAGCCGACGGATTCTGGAGCAATGTTCCGGCGGCAATAAACCGCACCGCAAAATCAAATGCCGGTTCGCTCAATTTTCCGTTGTCGTGCAAAAACCAGATGGTGCGTACCGTGGCGGCGGTAGCGCCCGGTGTGAGAGTAGTCAAATTCGCCACACGATCCCGCATTGTGTTTGGCGGATTGCCTTCGACGTAGGCGGCGATTGCGAGCAAGTTGTCGTTTGCGAGTTCGTTTCCTAAAACAAGCGAATATTTTTGCAAATCGGGCGCCATTACCGTCGCCGTCGCCATCGCGTCGCCGCGCGAGTCGCCCAGTTTAGCAAGCGCGGCAGCCGCCAGAAATGCTCCCCTTAAATTATGCGTTTGCCCCGCTTTTTCAAAACCAGCGGCATTTTTACTCGCCGCCCGTAAATTATCCCGAAAAGCAGCGGAATTTTTGAGCGATTTGATTTTCGCGTTGATCAGGGTAACTTGCTTTAAATTCAAAACCGGATTTTGGTTATCGCTGATGCGGCGCAAAAACTGTAATGCTAAACCCTCGATCTTCTCGTTTTCGCTGTTAGCGCCGCCCGTGTTTGAATTTGTCGGAGGCGTTTCAGAATTAGAGTTTTCGTTTGAACTCACGCGGCGGTTGACTGGCGGCTCCTCAAGATTACCATTTTCTTCTTCGTCTGAATTTCGATTGCGCGGTGAACGCCGATTACTTTCCTCCGGCGGATCCTCCGGCAATTCGCGGTTAACTTCGGCAATTACCGGCTGTTCGCGCTTGCTGCTTAACGCGAACACTAAAACGCCCACCAATAGCAAAGCTACGACTCCAAAAACAGGTGCGATAAAATATACGCTTTGCCAAAACGGAGTCGCCTCGTCTCCAGTGTGCGACAAAGAATTTCCGGAAAAATTTGAGTCTTGATTGCCGGAATAATTTACCGCCGCGTTCCCAACAATCTCAACCATTATCTCAATCGCGCCGCCAAGCGTTAATTTATCGCCGTCTTGCAGCGCAATAGGTTCGTTTAATGCTTTTTCGTTGAGCCGAGTGCCGTTGCTCGAACCGTTGTCGGTGATAATAAAAACGTCGCCAAAGCGTTGAATTTCGGCGTGTTTTCGTGACAGCGCACTGCTTGCAATCGGCAAATTGTTGTCCGGCGTTCTGCCGATTGAAAAATTATTCGTCGTCACGGCGACAGAGCGCCGAGCGCCGTTTTCGTCCGTAAATTTTAAAATTAAATCAGCCACTACAAGTAAAAATCCATTTTTCAAACTTCAAAGTCAAGCGACGCATCCAGGAGTAAATTATTGCGAAAATGGCAATCCATTATGACAAAACTTATCCATGAAGACTTCATAAAATCTTTTTCTTTTAATCCGTTTAAGCTATTCTCCGAAATTAGGAGATTTATTTTTTTAGGGTGTAATCTATGCGTCGTTTTGTTTTTTATATTGCTATCGCTTTATTGACTTTCACAATTGGTTCATTCATCGCGTTTAATTTCGGCCAAAAGGCTCAAAAGGTACAGGTTAATGTTGAGAAAATAGCCAAACTAAAAGCTGAAATGCAAACGTACCAAAATTTTAGTGGATTCGCTGAAACATTTATAGGTCCGAAGCAACAAACAATTAAAGAAAAGAATGAAAAACTAAAACCATTTTGTAATGATAAAAAAATTTTGCCAATTTGGAACAAATTGAAAAAAGACGAACATTTTCGAGAATGGGAAGAAGGCTTCTATGAAAGCGTTGATTGTGCAGATATGCTTGAGGTAACTGAATTTGATTTAAATCAGGATAAACAAAAAGAAATTCTTTTACGGGGCAAAAATTTCAATACTTGTTCCGTTGTAGGCAACTGCGGATTTTGGATATTTGAGAAGAGAGGAAAAACCTATCGTAAATTGCTTTCATCAACGGATTACATTGATATAACGAAAATGCCTGATCAAGTTGAAAAGAGCATGACACGCGGTTACTTTAATATTCTTCTTAAAGGACATCTTGACTCTTCTGATACTCATTATATCTTCTATAAATTTAATGGTAGTAAATACGAACAGCGCAAATGTTTGGTAAACACTCGTGTTTGGTGGGAAAGCGACACTGATAGCAAGCCGAAGTGGGAGTTTATTACATGTCGCGAATATCATGAGCAAAATAGTTGGCGATAAATTTGTTAGCTCGTCAGTCGGCGATAAATATTAGGCATTCTTACAGGCAAACTCAAAACGTCGTCAGCAATTATGCAGTAGGCAATTTTGAATTGATTTTGATTTTGAAGCGTTTTTAATTGTTCTAAGCAGCCTGTGCATGTACTTTAGTCAAGGCGCTGACATCTTCTTGCGGCAATTTCAACAACAGAAAAAAGCTTCGCGGATAAACGGCGACTTCGCCTTTTTCATCAGTAACTCGAATGTTTTTGCCGCGCAGAATGACTTGATAAATTTTGAGCGGAACAAGCAGTTCAGAATCGTCGGTTTCCAAACAAACTGCAAAAAGTTCTTCATCTTTTGAGTTTTCGGCTAACGGTATCTGAATTTTTGTTTCTCGTGCCGGCAGCAAATCTTTGAGAACTTTCTTCATTTCAATTCTCCTAATCTTTTTAATTCTTCGAGCCAATAATCAACGGCATCTTTCAAATTATTAACCTCTGAAGAAGTTAAATCCGCTTTTTCGTTCTTAGCGTAAATGTCGAGCAGTAAAATTCGACCAGCCGCGTTTGCAAAATAATAGATAATTCGTGCGCCGCCGCGTTTGCCGCGTCCCGCTGCCGCCCAACGCATTTTACGAATTCCGCCCGAAGCCAGTATGATAGCGCCATCATCGGGATAGCCACACAAATATAATTGTAGGTCGTTAACGCCTTCGATTCCTAATATTTTTTCACTACGTTTGACGAATCTTTCCGTTTCGGTGAATCCCAAATAATCCATATTCAACTCGTCAATCTGCGATGAATATTAGGCATTCGTTCGGGCAAATATAAAACGTCAGCAATAATCATGTTGCCGACGAAGAATATCAAACTAACTGCAAAAATATCAAAAAAATATTTATACCAATGACAGTTTACTCTTTGGTTAAACCACGCCATTACTTCGCATGTGATTCCACATCCATTCTCTGGAACCGGCGTCATCTTTGTCGGCTCCGGCAATTCCGCCATGCGAAGTATTAAAAGTTTGCTCTACCAAATTAACACCCGACGCGGCTGTTCTACCGCAAGTTGGGAAAAGCTTTTTATCACCCCAACTCTTTTTAACCGCAATCGCGTGATAAACATTTTGGACATTACCGGGAATAAAGTTTAGGAAATCACTCGTTGAACCGTCCTGGTCAACCGCATCGAATAAAAACATTGCTTCAATTTTGTTTCCATATCCAGATCTACTCAAATCGAGTGCGACTTGGATACACGCCGCCGCTCCGCGACTCCAACCAAGCAGGAAGATTTGCCCGGAACCGCCTCTGATAAATGCGGTTGCCGCATCCGCCATTTTTCTGATGTTGATCGGACTCGGTCCCCATGAAACCGCAGCCGGACCTTCTTTATAAATTTTTGGCGCTTGTTTGGTTGTTTGGTACGCCTGCCAGACATAGTATTTCTGATTGTTTTCGCCACGAATTGTAGGCGAGCTTCCCTCTAGCGCAACGAGCATAACTTCTCCTCAGTCAAATTATTTAAAAAAGATTTTATTAGATTGGGCGTAATGTTTTAAATAACGAATTTTTCCGCTCCGGCGAGCGTAAATAATTTATCTTTAACTTGTCAACCGGCGATAAATATTAGGCATTCTTTCGGGTAAACTTAACACGTCGTCAATAATAGTGTAGCCGACATCGCCGTATAAATCTTTGAGTTCGGCTTCCGAATCGCGGTCAATCGTGATGCAGAACGGCGTGATACCGCTTTGTTTAGCGTCAATGAGAGCCTCGCGGACGTCTTCGCGAGCATATTTCGCGTCGCCGTAATCGTGGTCGTAAGGTCTGCCGTCAGTTAAGATTATCAGTAATTTTGTTCTCGCGTCCTGACGCAGCAGTTTGGCTCCGGCGTGGCGGATCGCCGCTCCTAAACGGGTATTGTTCTGAAAAGTGATGCCGCCGATGCGCCGTTCTATTTCTTCAGAATATTTGTCTGCAAAATCCTTAACGACGTAAAATTTGACGTTTCTGCGCCCTTCGGAAGTAAAACCGTAAATCGAATACAAATCGCCGACGGCTTCGAGGGCTTCGCTCATCAGCACGAGACCTTCTTTTTCGATTTCAATAATTCTTCGCCCCGGATGCGTGTACGGCTGCAAAGGGCTTCGCGCAATTGTTCGCGCCGTCGAACTTGATTGGTCGAGCAGAAACGAAACGGCAACATCGCGCTGTTTCCGGAGTTTTTTTGTATATAACCGGTCGTTTGGCATCCCGTCGGTGCGACGGTCAATAACGTAATCAACCAGAGCGTTTAAATCGTAATCTTCGCCGTCAATTTCATTGTGAGCGCGTAATAAATTTTCCGGCTTCATCAATTGGAATTGATAGCGAATCGAAGAAATCGCTCCCTTAAAACGTTCACGCGTTAATTCGACAAAACTACCGCTCGGCGCGCGTCTCGAACTTTTTTCGACGACGCGACTCCATCCCGTCCGGTAATCGTTTAATTCCCTGTCCCATTCGTCATAAACAAAAGCCGTTTCGCCCGTTTCGAGCGGTTGTTCGGGCACTTCGTTAAATGCCCAGGTTTCCGCTCCGCTCAATTCCTCCGGCTCAAAATCTTCAGCCAAATCATTCCAGGCGTTAAATAAATCGCGCGCATCGCTCAATTTATCCGATTTGTTTTCCTGTTCGGTTTTGTCTGCGACATCAAACGAATTTTCGTTGGATTCATCAGAATCTTTGTCATCCTCTGTTTCAATTGTTTCTTGAGGGTGCGGCATTTGTTCCGGATTGATGTTTTGAAAAAGAGAATAAACGCGGTTTGTCGCCATTAAAGTATCGGCAACGCTGGAGTTTTTCAAACTTAGATAATCAAACACGACGGACTCGAGTTCAATCACGATTTGCGCGAAAAACTTTCTCGCGTCGTCGTTCGCGCCGCCGCAAAGCGTGATTTGAAACAATAATTCAAACGGAATCTGATTGACCGGCAAATCAAAAACGGGTGGGCGCGACTCGCTTATCAGCTTTTGCATTAGATCTAAATCACGCCGCAAACCCTTATAAATGTGGCGCAGACGCCGGTCAATCCGTCCGTTTTCGAGGGTGGTAAAAATCTTGCGGGCGAGCAGCGGCTGAGGAAACACTTCTAAAACCTGGCGGTAATCGGAATCAGGCGGCAGATTTTTTTCGTCTTCGGCATCAAGCCTCGCTTGTTCAGCGGGCGAAAGTGCGGCTTCGCCCGTTTGCACGTCTGCGATGTAACCAGAGAGCGAAAAAGCGTCGGTTTCCTCGACGCTCGCCGCGTAAAGTCGGGCGAGATTTGTATAAGCGGCTTTGAGCGCGTCGGAATCTTTTTCGTTCGTCCCAAATTCAATTTGTCCGGCGGCGTGAGCGGCGAGAACTTTGTAAAGCCTAAAATCCAAATCGTCGTCGCCAAATTCCGACACGACGGCAGGCAAATAAATTGTTTTGCCGTCGTTGATGCGCGACTCTTGCGGAAGGGCGGTGAGCGGAGCGATTTCGATTTGCCGGTTGGTCAAACCTTCGATATAAAGCCTTAAAATTGTTTGCACCGAATCGAGCGGCAAACCTTCGGAACCTTCGTGCAGACGGTCATTGCTGCGCCGCGTTTCAAGCGCGAAATAAGAACGTCGCGCTTTGTGAGAATCAAATTTTTCGGGTTTTAGTCCCTCGCGTACCCAATCTTCAAATTGACCGATAGAAACTTGTTTGAGGGCTTTCGGGGCAGTGCGAAAACAGGCGAGAGCGGCTTCGGAATCACTTTCGGCAACTTCTCCGGTCAGACGCAAAACACGGACGGTCAAAGAGGCTAGTTCATCGGCTTTTCTAACAGTTGAGATTTGCGTGAAAAACGCTCCGCTCGAACGCACAAACGCAACTAGGGTTGCGTTTCCGTGTTTACCGACGATTTTTAGGATTTCGCACCAGACATCAAACGCGGGTTCGACGCGGCGCAAACAATCCGCGCCCGCCGTTAAAAAATGCAGCGTCACGCTCCCGCCGAATTCCAACATCTCGCCGGCGCCTTTGAGCAAATGAACCGATTTCTCGGTTGTTAAATCGCACAAAACATCTGGCAGTCCGGCCCAAAAATCAGCCGCCATCCCGCCGGTTCTGACAGCAAACGCGCTTGCCAGATTAGCAGCTTCTCGCAAAACCGCAGTTCGTTTAGTGTCAAAAGTGGCGAAACATTTGACGGTTTGTGTTGTAGCTTTCAAGAAATCCGCGCTGTGTTTGGCGGAACGCTTGGCAATTTCCGCTGCAACACTAAAAATTTGGTTGAGCGTAGGAGCGTCTTTGACGGCTTCGGCAATTTGCGGAACGAGCCGAAATGTTTCAACCGCAACAGCGGGCGACAAAACTAGCTGGCGCAGACAAACCTGGAAAACAAGCGAGCGAGATTTTTCCGGCACAAGACGAAAATCTTCGATGCCCGATGCAAAAAAATTGATTCCTAAATCAGAATTTGCCATTGCCAGACGCCGTCCCAATTCGCCCCAGGCTTTGATGTCTTCGGCTGAAAGAATTTCAGCGGCGGCAGGAACAGCCAGCAGAAACTCGCGGCTGACGCGCAGGGAAACGCCCGCCAACAGAGCGCTCGTCTCTAACGCGGCTCTCGATTTGCCGTTTGGCAACCGACTCAAATCTCTGGCTAAACCAGCAAATGTCCGTCGTTCGCCCGTATTTTTGAGTGATTTTAAACGCTCTCGGAAATTTTGCTCCAGAGATTCAGTTTCGTTTTCAGAACTCGCCATATTAATTATTACCGCACGGCAAACCTATCGAGCGCAAGCGCGGCTAAATGAAAAATTGCTCGTTGTTTATTTGATTTTTTGGTCAAACAAAACAACGGGCAATTAAATCCTTGACTCACAAATTTATCGTATCAATAAGACTGCAACAAAGTTTGACGAATAACCGCCTTTGCCTCTTCCGTGCGCTTAAAATTGTAATCGTAAATGGCGCTTTCCCAATCGCCGTACATCGGATTTGGCAGCATAATAAAACGCGAGCCGAAATCGGCTTTTGCCGCATCAACAGCAGCAGAACGGTCGGCAATTGATTTACGTTCAAAAGCCTGAGCGAAATCGTTTAAGTTATCGCCGAGGAGCATCACGATACGGTATTTTTGGGCGATTGCCTGGCGGCGCGCCTCTTTGCTTGACGTGTCGGCGCGAACCATTAAAGTTTCGTCCGTGACATCGGGGAATCCTGCTTTTCGCAAATTATTTCCCGTGACAGTTTTTTGCGCCGCGTCGCGATTAGTGACATAAAACGGCTTGAAACCTTTATTTACGGCATAGTTAAAAAACTCGATGGCGCCCGGAAGCGGTTTAGCAGCTTCCAAATTACACCAATTCTGCCAATCAGTCGGATTAAAACTCCGGCGATTTTTTATCAAAAAAGCCTGGTTCGGGCTGTTATCGAGAATCGTTTCGTCAACATCGGTGACGATTGCGCACGGCAATTTCTTTCGCGACTTTTTGCAGGGCTTTAGCTGCGCGTCGAGCCGCAATTTAGCCAGTTCAAACGCCTGGTAAGCAAGAGCGCGATTTTCAGCCGCCGTTTGATACCACAAAACCGCGCCGGTTTGATGTTCGTTATCAGCAGGCGGCGTTTGCAGTGCAAAGGAGCGGGTCGCAATAAAGGTTGCAGCGACGGACGCAATTAACAAAGCTGCGAAGAAAGCGGAAAGTTTACCTTTTGACATAACTTTGACAAAAATTAACGCCGTCTGAATGACGACGTTGTTGGATTGAATTTTAGTAAGCCTGTAATTCAAGAATCGCTTTTTTTACGTCTTCGGATTGCGGCAAAATGTAATCTTCGACTTGCGGCGCATAAGCAACAAAAGTATCAGTCGCGCCGACGCGCTTGACCGGAGCGTCCAAAAATTCAAACAATTCGTCGGCAATGCGGGCCGCGATTTCGGCTCCGTATCCCCACGATAAGCTGTCTTCATGCGCGACAATCACGCGACTTGTTTTCTTAACCGATTCGGCAATCGCCTCCCAATCGTAAGGCGAGAGAGTGCGCAAATCAATTATTTCGACGGAAATACCCTGAAGTTGTTCGACTTGTTTTGCGGCGACGAGCGAACGCTGGACAAGCGCGCCGTAGGTGACAATGGTTAAATCCGTGCCTTCTCTCACTGTTTTCGCTTTGCCGAACGGAATCAGGAATTCCGGCGATGGGTAAGCCGATTTGTTGTACGCCTGACGATAAAGATGTTTGTGTTCGAGAAATAAAACAGGATCGTCGCAACGAATCGCAGTGCGCAGCAAGCCGTTGGCGTCCAAAGCGTTTGAAGGATAGCAAATGCGAATTCCGGGCGTATGCGAAAAAATCGTTGTCCCTGATTGCGAGTGATAAATCGCGCCGCCTTTCAAATAGCCGCCGACGGGAACGCGCATCACAACCGGCGATTTAAAATCGCCGTCCGAACGCCAGCGCATTGTTGCGAGTTCATTACGGATTTGGTGATACGCCGGGAAAATGTAATCAAAAAACTGAATTTCAACTACGGGTTTTAAACCACGCGTTGCCATTCCGATGGCGCGCCCGACGATGTTTGCTTCGGCGAGCGGTGAATTAAAAACGCGGGCGCTCCCGAATTTGCGTTGCAAGTTTGCCGTCACTTTGAAAACGCCGCCTTTGCCTTTGACTTGTTCGAGATATTCTTCGCGCGAACAATCCGCCACGTCCTCGCCGAAAACTACGATCCGCGTGTCGCGTTCCATTTCTTCGTGTAGGCAGCGATTAATCAAATCAACCATTGTTCCCGGATTGCCTGAGAGTTCCGCGCCGTCTTCGGTATCAAACATTTGCCGGTTGGTTGGGTCAATCTCGCTCGAATAAACATTGCGGTACGCCGTTTCCGGCGCCGGCTGCGAAGCAGCTAAGGCAATGTCAGTAGCGGCATTTACCTCAGTTTCAATTTGTTCACGAATTTTTTGCAGTTCTTCGCTCGTGGCAAAATTGTTTTCCATCAAGAGAACCGCAAACTTTGTCACCGGATCAATTAAAGCATCTGCATTGCGTTCCTGTTCGGGGCGGTACAGTTTTTCGTCATCCGAAAGCGAATGCGAATATGGGCGGACGACTTTGGCGTGAACTAGCGCCGCGCCTTTTCGCTCGCGGCAATACGCGACAGCCCGTTTAAAAACGTCGAGACTTTCGAGAAAGTCCGTTCCGTCACATTTTTGGATGTAAAGATTTGGGAAACCGGAAAGAAGCGCGGAAACGTCGCCTCCGGCAGTTTGCACTTCGACTGGGGTGGAAATCGCATAACCATTGTCTTCAACCAGAAAAATCACCGGCAGTTTAAGGTTGCAAGCCGTGTTTAAGGCTTCCCAAAATTCGCCTTCACTCGAAGTTCCATCGCCGATTGAAACATAAACGCATTCGTCGTGATGAAAACCGGTGATTTTGTCTTGCAACTCCTTCACGAGCGTGGCGCGATAACCCGCTTCTGCTGCGCCAACGGCTTGGAGAAGCTGCGTTCCGGTCGGGCTGGACTGCGAAACAACGTTTAAATCTTTGTGCCCCCAGTGCGACGGCATCTGCCGCCCGTGAGAGTTTGGGTCTATCTCTGCCCCGACCGCCGAAAGCAGCATTTC
>JBDTZD010000002.1:0-37469 GCA_040005335.1 Pyrinomonadaceae bacterium
GATTGGTAACGATTTAGAAATTTGACGAAACAACAAATAAAAAATAGAAGGAGAAAAACAATGACAGGAATAAATCCATACATAAATTTCAACGGACAGGCTGAAGCAGCTTTTAACTTTTACAAATCAGTTTTCGGAGGCGAATTCGCCACACTTTCGCGGATGAAAGAGATGCCGCCGAGCAAAGAATGTGAAATTTCCGATGTCGAGAAAGAAAAAGTGATGCACGTTTCCTTGCCGCTCAGCAATGGCGCGGTTCTGATGGGCAGCGACGTACCGGAATCTTATGCGAATAAGATGACGTTCGGTAATAATATTTCAATTTCCATCAACGCCGAAAGTCGTGAAGAAACCAACAAACTTTTCAACGGATTGTCGGACGGCGGAACGGTGACGATGCCCCTCGGCGATACTTTTTGGGGCGCTTATTTCGGAATGTTTACCGATAAATTCGGAATTAATTGGATGGTCAATTGCGATAACAATCCAAAATAAGAAATTTAGATAACAATTTAAAATTGGTAGAGATCTGATTTTTGCCCGCGAAAGATACCAATGAAACAAGATATGCGAAAAATTTTCGTGCTATTCTTGGTTTTCGCGGGCAAAATTCTTCGGATTTCACAAGCTTGGCGACCTAGATGCCGCTAAAAATAATAATGAAAACAAAAATCACAACAATCTGGATTTTTGCAATGATACTTTTGTGCGCGATAACCGAGTTCGGACAAATGCCGATTAAGGGTGTTACTGATTCGGCTGTTGCGAAACTCGGTTCGGGTTTTTCTTCAAACGCGGCAGAGGTCAACGGCACGACAATCCATTACGTGCGCGGTGGGACCGGCGGCGCGGGTACAGCCGTCATTTTAATTCACGGTTTTCCGCAGGACTGGTATGAATTTCACAAAGTTATGCCGCGTCTGGCACAGAAATTCACCGTCATCGCGGTTGATTTGCGCGGCATCGGCGGTTCAAAGGCTACGGCCGACGGATATGACGCGGCGAATCTGGCAAAGGACATCGAACAGCTCGCTGCCAAACTAAAACTCGAACATTATTACGTCGCCGGGCACGATATGGGCGGAATGGTCGCTTACGCTTTTGCGCGACAGTTTCCCGAAAAAACGCGCGGCGTGATGATTCTCGAAGCACCGCTGCCGGGCATTGAGCCGTGGAACGAAATCGTGACAAATCCAAAACTCTGGCATGTCAATTTCAATCAAACACCAGAGCTTCCCGAAAAATTAGTGATGGGAAGGCAGTCGGAATATTTGGGTTATTTTTTCAAGTTTATCAAAACCGGACTCACCGACGCGGAGGCAACGCATTACGTAAACTCATATAAAAGTGCCAATCAACTTCGCGCCGGTTTTGAACTTTACCGCGCTTTGCCTTTAAACGAAAAATTCAACGCCGCGCAGACCGCGCCGCTCGAACTACCGTTAGTTTTGGTTGGCGGCGAAGAATCGTTTGGCAAGCTGATTCCGCGTTTTGCCGAATCTTTACGTAAAAACGGCTGCCGCAATGTGACGACTGAAATCATAAAAAACGCCGCGCATTACGTCGCTGACGAACAGCCGGAAGCGGTGGCGGAACTGATCGAACGCTACGCTTCCGTGAAATAAAGCAGGGAAATTTTTTGTTTAATTAACTTAAAGAGGAAATATTATGCTTAATGAAACCGAAGTAAAAAACAATGAAGCGCAAATTCGCGCAGTCATTTACGAAAGAGTAGAAGGCGTAAATCATAAGGATGTCAATGCGCTGATAATCAATCATGCGTCGGACGCGGCAGTTTTCGATGTTCTCGACCCGCTTCATTACGAAGGGGTCGAACAGGTCAAAGAGCGCGCGGAAAAATGGCTTTCAGGTTATGAAACTGCCATTGGTTACGAAATCCGCGATTTGAAAATTAAGAGCGGCGCGGACACGGCTTTTTGCCATTATCTCTATCATGTCACCGGAACTTTAAAGACTGGCGGCGAAGTTGATATGTGGGTTCGCGCGACAGTCTGTTTTCAAAAATCAGACGGCGAATGGAAAATTGTCCATGAACATCAATCCGTGCCGTTTAACGTCGAAACCGGAAAAGCATCTCTCAATCTAAAACCATAAAATAATCTCAGGAGAAAAAAGCATGAAAATTGCAGTAATAATCGTTCGCGTTTTAATCGGGTTATTATTTCTATTCGCATCAATAACTTATTTTCTAAATGTGGCGCCGCCGCCCGAATTCACTGGCAACACGAAAACTTTTATGGACGGTTTGGCAGCTTCGGGTTATATTTTGCCGGTCTCAAAAGTCTTTGAGCTTTTGTCTGGTCTGGCTTTTGTTTCCGGCAGATATGTTGCGCTCGCCGTTGTTTTGATATTCCCGATTGCGCTGAATATTTTGTTTATTAACGCGATTCATCTGCCAAGCGGGTTGCCGATTGCGATTCCGCTATTTCTGGGGATTTTATTTTTGGCTTACGCCTATCGAGAAAAATATATTCCGATGTTGGCGGCAAAATAATAGTTTAAATCAATGGAATATAACTCTCTTGAACCATTCGTGCCTTCGGGAAGTAATTTTCAAGCGTCGCGGCAACTGTTTTTAGAACTCGGATTTTCGATTACGTGGGAAAAAAGCGATTATATCGGATTTGAAAATAACGGCTGCCGATTCATCCTGCAAAATTGTGATGTCAAAGAATTTGCTGAAAATTTGATGCTGCGGGTGACGGTAGCTGATCTGGGTGAATTTTGGCATAACCTCAGCGAAAAGAACTTACCAGATAAATTTGGGGTAAAATTGCGTGAACCAACTGATTTTCCGTGGGGCAGAGAAGTTGTTTTGATTGATATTGCAGGTGTTTGCTGGCATTTTGTCGAAAGTGATTGATTACTTATTTTGAATAAAATGCTATAAAATAGTCAGATCCAGCATTTGCTAAAAATTCATTTTATTCAAAATAAATAGGTATAAGAAAACCATGAAAATCAATCGTCGTGATTTCCTGATCGCAACTTCTGCCGCGGGACTTTTAACACAGAGCGGACAACTTTCTTTTGCTGCTGAAAGAAACTCGAACGACGAGGAAAAATCAAGTGCCGAAGAGAAAAAGGTTGCTGTTTACACAACCGCCGAAAAAAGTGACTACCGAATTACGGCGACTGAGACACTCTCCTTCAAACCGCTCGCCCAGCCGGTCGAATCGCAAATTTGCGTGTTTGTCGAACCGACCAAAACCTTTCAAACTTTTTTGGGAATCGGCGCGGCTTTGACGGATGCCTCGGCAGAAACTTTTGCCAAACTTCCCGCGGACAAGCAGAAGGAATTTTTAACGGCTTATTTTGACGAGGAAAAAGGAATCGGTTATAAGCTCGCGCGAACCCATATTCATAGCTGCGATTTTTCGAGCGGCAGTTACACCTATATTGACGAAGGCGACCGGGATTTGAAGTCTTTCAATATCGAGCATGACCGGAAATTCCGCATTCCCTTTATCAAAAAAGCGATGCAGGCTGCCGGCGGAAAACTGACGATGTTTGCGACGCCGTGGAGTCCTCCGGCGTTTATGAAGACGAATAACTCAATGCTTCAGGGCGGCAAGTTAAAGCCGGAATACTTTCAAGCGTGGGCGAATTACTACGCAAAATTTATCAGAGCCTATGAAAAGGAAGGAATGCCAATTTGGGGTCTCTCGACGCAAAATGAGCCGATGGCAATCCAGAGATGGGAATCCTGTGTTTATACGGCGGAAGATGAGAGAGATTTCCTGAAAAATTATCTCGGGCCAACCATGAAAAAAGAAGGTTTGAGCGATAAAAAGATTATTGTTTGGGATCACAACCGCGATTTGATTTATCAACGCGCCAATACTATTTTTAACGATCCGGAGGCCGCCAAATATGCCTGGGGCATTGGGTTTCACTGGTATGAAACCTGGGCCGGCGGCGAACAGATGCTCGACAATGTCAAACTGGTTCATGAAACTTTTCCGGATAAAAATCTGATTTTTACCGAAGGCTGCGCCGAAGCCTTTGATCTTAGCAAAATAAACAGTTGGGCATTGGGCGAGCGTTATGGGTATTCGATGATCAACGACTTTAACAGTGGAACAGTCGGTTGGACGGATTGGAATATTTTGCTTGATGAAACCGGCGGCCCAAATCATGTGAAAAATTTCTGCTTTGCGCCGGTTCACGCCGACACCAAAACAGGTCAGTTAATGTATACAAATTCTTATTATTATATCGGACATTTTTCCAAGTTTATTAAGCCGGGAGCAAAAAGAATTGCTTGTTCACCAAGCCGCAGCGCGCTTCTTTCAACGGCTTTTATTAACCCCGATGGAAAAATATCGGTAATCGTGATGAACAAGACTGAAAAAGAAGTTCCCTATTCCCTTTGGATCAACGGTCAGGCTGCGGAAGTTAAGAGTTTACCTCATTCAATCCAAACGCTGGTTGTTTAGAATTTTAGCCAATTCGAACAAGGCAATGTCTTTTAGTTTAAAAAACTTGCTGCTTTTGTCAAAAAACTAAATGAATAATCAGCAAGCCTATGATGTTTGGGCTAGTAATTACGATTCAGTTCCCAACAAAACACGCGATCTTGAAGCAATTGCTTTGCGTCAAAGTATTATTAGTTCCAGACCTTTGGATATTTTGGAAATTGGCTGCGGAACTGGAAAGAATACCGAATGGCTTTTGACGAAAGCCAAACATCTTATTTGTGCTGACTTTTCCCCTGAAATGCTTGCTAAAGCAAAGGAGAAAATTACTACCGAATGGGTAGAATTCAGACACATGGATTTGCGCGACGGATGGAAATTTCCCGCAAAACAGTTTGATTTGATAACTTGCAGCTTAGCTCTCGAACACATTCAGAACATCAATTTTGTTTTTCAGCAAGCACACCGAGTTTTACGAACCGGCGGGCTTTTTTATATCGGAGAACTCCATCCCTTCAAACAGTATCAAGGCGGTAAAGCAAGATTTGACACCGCATCGGGGGTTTTTGAACTTGAATGCTTTGTCCATCATATCTCCGATTTTTTTGGAGCTGCGAAAAGCAATAATTTTAAATGCGTTGATTTGAAAGAATGGTTTGATGACGATGATAAAACAATCATGCCCAGATTATTGACAATGATTTTTAAAACTAAAAAATAAAGCGATAATTATTTGTCTATTTGCAGATATTTGGCTTTTGCTGACACTTAGATTTTGATTACTTTCTACACTCGACTTTGACAATCAATTTTAACTGCCCGCAACTCACGAGCTTTGCAGTTGAATATCTTTCTACACATGAACAAACGTGAGAGCCCTCAAATTGTCAATTTATTCCTTTTCTCCACCAGACTTGAAAACCTCAATCATCAATCAAACTTCAATCTTTTTGAAAGAAACAGCTTATTTTTTAGTCAGAATGATTGAAGGTCGTTATTTGCACAAATCGCTTTAATAATTTTTTCAATCAATTTAGAACAGGGTCTTATCAATAATTGGTTAGTTGGGCACAAGTCTTGCCAATGCCATGCGGCAATTTATTTATTTACCGTAAAGGTAATAATCCTCCTCCTCACGATTAATGATATGAAACCAGAGAAAAAATCCTTGCCGAAAACAATTGCGTTTGGTCTGATCTATTCGCTTTTGTTAACCTCAGTCGGAATGGCTTCTCCTCGCTCAACTAAAAGCGCGATCAAACGTCGCTCTACTGTTGCAAGTACAGAGCTGCCGCTTGCTTTCACAACCGATTTAACCAAATTGGCAAAGCAAAGCGCGTTAACAAGCGACGAAGCGTACAGCAAAATAACTGAGAGCATTGTTTTATCTTTTACCAAACTCCATCGAAATCCGGTATTGCTTGACGACACGGGCGAGATGAAAACGCCGCTAATTCTGGATTTAGCCAGAAAAATGGCGAACAGTCCCGATTCACCTCTGAGCGGAAAAAATCTCTGGCAGCTCGATCCGGGCGCGCTCATGACAGAAAACAATGGTGCCAATTTAGCTGAGAAAACACGTATCTTGATAGAATCTGCGGCGCGGCACAAAGCGATTTTGTTTATTGACGAACTGCCGCAAATTTTAGAGTCCCAAACGGCTTTTGCCAAAGTGCTGCAAACCGCTTTAGAAGAAAACAAAATACAAATTATTACTGCCGCAAGTGGTGAAAACTATCAGAGTTTTACCACTCAATATCCAAAACTAAAATCATTATTTCAACCTATTTCGACAATTATCACCGCAAACGATGAAAAGGCGGATGACGACGGATTTATCGGTGACAAAGTCGCTGCGGATTTACGCGAAAAAATGCAAACCGGCAATCCGGATGAGCAAGTCAGCGTTATTCTCCAAAGCCGCGACATCAATAACACAGAACTGCGTTCCCTTTTGCAGTCAAGCGGAATAGTTGTTGATGGGGAAATGAATGATTTAAATGCTCTAACGATTAAAATGCCGTTGCGCGCAGTTGAGCAAATTGCTGCCAGCGAGCAGACGCGGCATCTCTCGCTCGATCACAGTTTGCAATCGCTTGGTCACATTGAAACCACTGTCGGAGCTGCCGCAATGCGGGCAATTTCCGGCAATAGCGGAATTGATGGAACCGGAATTGGTATTGCCATTGTTGATTCCAGCGTATTTGATGCACATCATTCTTTTATCAAACCCGACGGGACAAAACGGATTGTCGCTAGAATTGATTTTTCGGGCGACGATCACCTACCTGAAGATCCATATGGGCATGGTTCGCACGTCGCCGGTTTAGCGGCTGGCAATACCGGAAAAACCGGAGATTCACAAGACGCCCAATATCTAGGAAATTATCGCGGAGTTGCTCCGGGAGCTAATATTATTAACGTTCGGGTTCTTAATGAAAATGGTCAGGGGACTAGTTCTTCCCTGCTCAATGGATTGAATTGGATTTATACCAATCGCACGGCATACAACATTCGTGTCGTCAATTTAAGTCTGGGAACCACCGCCGTCGAATCTTATCGCAATGATCCTCTGTGCCGCTCCGTCCGACGCTTGGTTGATGCGGGTGTCGTTGTAGTTGCAGCTGCCGGCAACCAAGGTAAAGATGATTTGGGACGCAAAGTTTACGGCGCCATTCATTCGCCCGGTAATGACCCTTCGGTAATTACGGTAGGCGCAACAAATACCTTTGGAACTGATGCCAGAAATGATGACGGCATCGCCACTTACAGCTCGCGCGGTCCGACGCGCTCGTTTTACACTAATTTGAGCGGTGTCAAAGTCTATGACAACTTGATTAAACCGGATTTAGTAGCTCCAGGCAATAAATTGATTTCGGCTACCGGAAAAGGTTCCACCCTGCTGATAGAAAACCCGACTTTACTGGCAAATAACACAAGCAAAGATGACAAACGTTTGATGTATTTGAGCGGCACTTCAATGTCAGCTCCAATTGTTTCAGGAACAGTTGCCCTGATGCTTAAGGCAAACCCGAAGCTGACGCCGAATATGGTCAAGATGATTTTAGAATATACGGCGCAGCCCCTTGCCGGCTTTAACTACTTTGAACAAGGTGCTGGTGAAGTCAACGCTGAAGGCGCAGTGAGATTGGCGAAACTCGTTCGTCAAACATTAACTAATTCAACTCTAACCGGTTCACCACTCCTGACAACCACCGTTTTACCATCGCATGTTTCGGTTATCGGAGGGACAACTTTTAAATGGTCTAGTGGAATTCTTGGCGCGTTTTCTCCGCTCACAGGTAATAACTTAATCATGAAATATCAAAATTTCTATGATTTGGGTGTAATTTACGGTGACGGCTTAATTTACGGTGACGGCATTTTGATGAGCGATGGCATACTGATGAGCGATGGCATACTGATGAGTGACGGCATTCTAATGAGCGACGGCATTCTGATGAGTGATAATAATCCGCCGCTAACGCGTGGAACCAGATTCTGCGATGCAAAATCTTTATTTTCGACAACCACGCCATTTAACACAAATACCATTCATGGTGACGGCATAATTTATGGTGATGGTGGTCTCACTGCCGATGGCATTTTGATGAGCGATGGTAATCAAGTAATGATTAACGGCGATTCGACAACTACAATGCACTGAAAAGGAAAATAGGAATGTGTAAATCTATAAATTATGCCTTGAGAAATAACTTTACTTCAAAGAGTCGCTTTTGGATTAAGAAGACGTGCTGATAACAGGAAAAAGCCTTTTCGTTATACACTACCACTGAAAATTGCCTTTTAACTTGAGTCAACAAGCGCCCTTTGAAACTAACATCAAAACGGTGCTTGTTGATTTTTTGCTTCACCACTTTTATGGGTTTGTAAACTTTCCTCATCAAAGTTAGACAAACATCCTCTTAACTAAATCTCATAAATCAAATTCTTACTGAAAGCCTTTAACTGTCCCCGCGCGCTCATTCTTAAATTTTGTAACGGTTTTGTTAAAGACATAATGGAACAAAAAATCAGAAAACAATTAGCCAAACCATTTATCTTTCTGATTATCAGTCTCGGAATTTTAGTTTGTCTTCAGACATCCTATCGTCTTACCTTTCAGGATTTCGACTTTCGATTTTTACTTTTTGTATTTGTCACCGTTGTTTTTGGATCGCGCATTGTTGTTCAGATTCCCGGGGTAAAAGGTCAGGTTTCGATTTCAGATACGTTTCTGATGCTGTCAATTCTGATCTTCGGTGGTGAATGGAGCGTTATCCTGGCAGGCATTGATGCGCTCTTTTCCTCAATCAGAATTACCAAGAGCCCTTTATTAATAGCTTTTAACTCTTCAGTCTTCGTAATCTCAACGTATTTAACTGTTTGGACGTTAAAACTTCTTTTCGGTTCACTTACCGATTTGGCACATCACGGATTTACTTCAGAGTTTGTCATCGCGCTTTGTCTGATGGGATTGGTGCAATACCTTACTAATTCCGGTTTAATAGCAACCGGAGTTGCGCTGCGCAGCAATAAACCTGTCTGGAAAATGTGGAGGGAAAATTTTCTCTGGACTTCTATAACCTATTTTGCGGGCGCTTCAGCCGCCGGCTTTATCACTCAGTTAATTGATAAATTTGGAATCTTTGCGTTTCTCGCGACAGTCCCGATAATAGCGGTGGTTTATTTTACATACACAACTTACCTGAAAAATGTCGAAGCAGCCTCAGCCCAAGCCGAAATAGCCGAAAAACACATTGTCGAATTGTCGCATCACATCGCCGAACAAGATCGAATCAGTCGGGCGTTAAAAGAAAGCGAAGAATATTTTAGAAACGCTTTTGATAATGCTGCTGGAATGGCATTAGTAAGTCCTGGAGGTCAATGGCTGGAAGTAAATGAATCGCTTTGCAAAATGCTCGGATATGAAAAACAAGAGCTAACTAAAAAACATTTTCAATCAATCACTCATCCAAATGATCTTGGTACTGATCTGGCAAATATCTACAAACTTTCGGAAGATATTATTCCCAGTTACCAATTGGAAAAAAGATATCTGCACAAAAAAGGTCATGTCGTCTGGGTTTTACAAAATGTTTCGTTAATTCGCGACGAAAAAGCAAAACTAAAACAATACGTTTTTCAGATTCAAGATATTACCGACCGCAAACGCGCCGAAGACCAAATCCACTATGCGGCTTTTCATGATGCGTTAACCGGACTCCCAAACCGGACGCTGCTGTCGGATCGCTTAAGTATGTCAGTCGAGCGCTCAAAACGAAACATTAACTATCAGTTTGCAGTTCTCTTTATTGATTTAGACAGATTTAAAGTGGTCAATGACAGTCTCGGACACAATATGGGCGACAAATTGTTAGTAGAACTATCTCGCCGCCTCCAGGATTGCGTCCGCAAAGTTGATACAGTGGCACGTTTAGGTGGCGATGAGTTTGCCATCCTGCTTGACGATATCACCGATGCAAAGGCTGCCTCAGAAACAGCCGAGCGTCTTCAGGAAAAGCTGCGCGAGCCTTTTACCTTAGACGGTCACAAATTCCACACAACTGCTTCGATTGGAATTGCTTATTCGCGCACCGGTTATGAAAAACCGGAGGATATTCTGCGAGATGCCGATACCGCGATGTACAAAGCAAAAGCAAATGGCAAGGCGCGGCATGAACTTTTCAACATCAGCATGCACACTCATGCTATCGAAGCCCTCGAATTGGAAAATGAGCTGCGAGTGGCAGTCGAAAGGGGAGAGATTTTCCCTTGTTTTCAACCGATAGTTTTGCTCAAAACCGGTGAGATCACTGGGTTTGAAGCTTTAGCCAGATGGAACAATCCTCGCAGAGGAATTATTTCCCCCGCTGATTTTATTCCTTTGGCGGAAGAAACCGGTTTAATTATTCCTCTGGGACTTTCAATGCTCAGACAATCTTGTCAGCAGGTTTACAAATGGCAGCAGAAATTTATCAAAGAACAACCGCTGACCGTGAGCGTTAATCTTTCAGGTAAACAATTTCGACAAGCTGATTTAGTCGAACAAATAGAAATTATTCTTCATGAAACTAACTTTAATCCCAACAATTTAAGATTGGAGATTACCGAAAGCGTCGTGATGGAAAACGCCGCTTCGACCTCAGACATGCTCAAGCAATTGAAAAGCATTGGTGTTCAGCTTTCGATTGATGATTTCGGAACCGGCTATTCATCCTTAAGTTATTTACATAGTTTTCCATTCGATATTCTAAAAGTTGATCGCTCATTTGTAACCCACATGGCTATTGATAAAGAAAGCCGGAGTATTGTCAAAACCATCGTTACGCTGGCGGCTGAATTAGACAAAGTTGTCGTCGCTGAAGGAGTAGAGTTTGAAGAACACCGAACCTTGCTGACAGATCTCTCTTGCGAATATGGACAAGGTTTTCTTTTCTCTAAACCACTTGATGCCGTTAATGCCGAGCGATTATTAGTATCAGAACTTGATTTCTTAGGTGGTAAAGGTAATAGAGTTCCAACGACCTCGGTGGATTTTGAGCAGGTTGGCAGTTTTTACACAATGTGACGATAAAAGATGCCCATTTTGAGCAGCGGAAGTTACTTTTTAAATTTATTTGAACTTTTTTATTTGCGTTTTGCGCGTTAATGAGTAGAAACTTGTTGACGCGCCTTTTATTTAATAAAGCGAAAATCTGAAGCCCAAGTAAAATTGTTGTGAGAATCCAGAATCATGGTCGGAACGATCGTCGGTAATTATCAAATCGTCGAAAAAATTGGCGAAGGCGGCATGGGCGCAATCTACAAATGCGTTGATTTGATGCTTGAGCGAACCGTGGCAATTAAGGTTTTGCGCTCTGAATTAACCGATGACGCAAGTATTGTCGAGCGTTTTCGCCGCGAAGCCAAAGCTCTTGCGCGTCTTAATCACCCTAATATCACTGGGGTTTACAATTTTTTCACACATAATAATGAGTATTTGATTGTTCTTGAATACATTGACGGCCAGAATCTGGAACAAATACTTGCGAAAAAGGGTAAAGTTTCTTACGAAAACGCTTATCAAACATTTTCCCAAATCACCAATGCGCTTTCTTTTGCTCACCAACAAGGCATAGTTCACCGCGACATTAAACCCGCTAATATTATGGAAACCGCGGACGGCAAAATTAAGGTCACGGATTTTGGCATCGCCCGCATTTTGGGCGCAAAAGCTCTAACGCAAATTGGCAGAGGTCCCGGTTCAGCTTATTATGCGTCGCCTGAACAAATTCATGCTTTGGAAGATCTTGACGCGAGATCGGACATTTATTCGCTTGGTATTTTGTTGTTTCAGGTTTTGAGCGGGACATTGCCGTTTCTTGGCACGAGTCTGCCTGAAATATTGCAAAAACAGCTGGTCACGCCCGCCCCGCCGATTAGCGGGTATTTACCAACTGTCTCTCCCGTCGTCGAAGCCGTCATCAAAAAGTCTTTGGCTAAAAAACCCGAAGATCGTTTTGCAACTGTTGAAGAATTTTTCCGCGCACTGCCATCTCCAAATGCAAACAAAATTTCTCTGCCAACGGATTTCAAACAGACAGTCGGGTCAAAACCAATAACTTCGACGCAAGTGTCGTCCAGCCGTCCAGCGCAGATTGCATCATTACAACCGCAGGTTAACCAAAATGCTGGCGCAAAACCTGTCCAAAATCATATTCGGTTAACCGACAGCCGTTTTACAGTTCAACTTGAACCGCAACAGCAAATTTTGCCAGCGGCCAGACCGCGTCCGAAGAAGTCGAGACTCGGCAAAATTGCTGTCGCCTTGGCTCTACTTTTGCTATTTACTGGGCTAGGCGCGTTTGCACTATTTTACTTCGTTGTCCAGCCCAATTTAAACTTGTTTCGATAAATTGGCTTGAGATAATTTATTAACCTCTTAATCCAAGCAGAGTTGCATAAGAGAAGTGTTTATTTTCGGCGAATAATTGTTTCTCGCGGCACGAGTCGTGTAGTATGGCAATCACGGTATCTTTTCACTTTACCAATATTAAAATATGGCTCGTCCTGGAAAAAGCATCGGTTTGAGAGAATTGCGCGTGGGAATTTTTACGCTCATTGCGCTCTTTGTTTTGGTAATTTTAATTTTGAACGCTTCGGGCGATTTCAACCCGTTCGAACATAAAATTAATCTCAGGGCGCGTTTTCCCTCCGCCGATGGGTTGCGTGCCGGAAATGAAGTTCAGCTCGCCGGTCTTAAAATCGGCAAAGTCGAAGACGTCAAACTGCTTCCGCCCGATAGTCCCGAAGAAGCTAAGGTCGAAGCCGTTTTCTCAGTCAAACAAACGGTTGACGGACAACCGATTACCGAACGAATTCGCACTGATTCGACCGCTAAACTATATTCGACTACTTTGCTTGGCAATGACAAAATCATCTTGATCTCCGCTGGATCAGCTAACGGCTCACCCGTTTCGGAAAATTATGTGCTTGAAAGCACGGCGCAATCCTCTATCAGTCAAATTACCGAATCCGGCGACCAACTCGTTAAACAACTTAACAAACTTGCGGTTCCAGTAACCGACATCGCTCAGAAAATCAATGATGGCGAGGGCACTGCCGGCAGACTTATTAACGACCCGGAACTTTATAAAAATTTGAATGCGACGCTCGCCGAAACACAAGCGACGGTCAGCGAGTTACAAGCCGTGGCTCAAAAAGTCAGACGCGGCGAAGGTTCTGTCGGGAAACTTTTGAATGACGAACGGCTCTACAACAATCTTGATCGAACAACCTCGCAGCTCCAACTTATCGCCGATGATTTACGCGCTGGGCGCGGCACAGCGGGAAAATTTTTGAACGACGAAAAACTTTATAACGAACTTAACGCGACCGTTGCTGATGCCCGCTCCTCGATTGCCAGGCTCAATCAAATCGCAGATAAATTCGTGCCGATTATTGACGACCTCAGCGCCGGGAAGGGCACGGCTGGGAAATTTCTGAAAGATGAACAGCTTTACAACGACGCTCGTGACACGCTGGCGCGTTTTAATTCGACTGCCGAACGAGTCGAAAACATTGTCTCCTCGGCTGAACGCGGCGAAGGAACGGTCGGAAAGCTGCTCAAAGATGATTCGCTCTACAACAACATCAACCAAATTTCGAGCGAAGGCACAAAACTCGTTTATGATTTTCGTCAAAATCCGAAAAAGTATTTAACGATTAAATTTCAATTGTTCTAATTTCAGATTGACCTTGCAAAAACTAAATCTAAATTTGTCTTTAACCCAATTTTTGTTGACTTTCTTAATCTATTAAGTTAAACCGGAAAGATGGCTTTATCCGGTGACAACCTTTAGCCCTCACCTGCAAAAAGACAAAGCTACCGCAGCTCAGTCTGGCAGAGAATATACTCTAAAAGGGAATCTCATGAGTCGAAATCTAATTCGCATTAGCATTGCCGCACTAGCCTTGATAACGTTTGGCTCTCTTCTGACGAGATTTATGAATAAAGCCGCGGCGATTGATCAGCCGCTTCATTTGCTCATCAAACAAGAAGGCAATGAATTTGTTTTAAGCGTTGAATCAATCGGAGAATTTCACCGAACAAATCGCGAGGTTTCGGACAATAAAATAATACTGCTGCCTGATTCAAGTGCATTCGTCATGACTTGGAAAGAACTGGATGGCTCGCGCGAGATTCCTTTTTACGCCATTAGTCTTGATGGCAAATCAATCAATCATCTGACTGAAACCGATTATAATATCAATCTGCGATATGCCGATTTTGATCCGCTAGTAGAAATTCCCGATATTTCAGCAAACTTACAAGCAAAATCCGATGCTGACGAAACGGGCGTTTATATAGTTCAATTTGTCACTCAGCCGCTTGAGCAATACAAAAAAGAAATCAATCAGCTCGGCGGCAAGACTTTTATTTATTTGTCAAATCACGCTTATCTCGTGATGATGAGCGCTGAGACGCGAGCCAAAGTTGCAGTTCTGCCATTTGTCCGCTGGGTCGGACGTTATCAACCCGCTTACAAACTCGAAGAAATTTTGCGCGAGAAATTGGCGTCCGATTCGCTCGAAAAAATGCGTTACAACATTATGGTTTTGGAACGCGGCAAAGTGATGCAAAGCAAAGTTGCCGCGCGAATCAGTGTGCTTGGCGGCAAAATTGAAAACATGATTCCGCAAGGTTTTAGGATGGAAGCAACTTTAGACGCGAATCAATTGCTTAATCTTGTCCAGGAAAACGAAATCCTCTTTATTGATCGTTGGAGCGCGCCCGAACCGGACATGGATATTGTCCGCGAAACGGGCGGAGCAAATTTTATAGAATCCATGCTTGGTTACCGAGGCGAAGGTGTTCGGGCGGAAGTTTTGGACGGCGGCTTTGTGCAAAATCATACTGATTTTGTTTCCGGTTTGCCGCCAATTATTCATGGCGCCGCGCCGGACGTTTTAAACCATGGCACAGCGACTTACGGAATTAACTTTGGACGCGGCACGACCAATCCGCTGGCTCGCGGAATGTTGCCCGAAGCGCAGGGTATTATGGCTGACTATGACACTTTGACCAATCGCTACACCCACACCGCCGAACTGAAACAAAACCCTTACAAAGCCGTTTATCAATCGAATAGTTGGGGCAACAACGTAACCACCGCGTACAGCACAATTTCCGCTGAGATGGACGATATTCTCTTTCTCAATGATTTTTGTTTGCTTAACTCACAAAGTAATACTGGAAATCAAACTTCGCGTCCGCAGGCTTGGGCGAAAAACGTTGTCTCAATCGGCGGCATTCGTCATTTCAACACTGCCGGTTTTGACGACGACCGCTGGCAAAACGGCGCCAGTATCGGGCCTGCCGCCGATGGACGTATTAAACCGGATTTAGCACATTTTTATGATTCAGTTTTTACTACTTATACGACCAGTACTAATGGCTACTCACAATTTAGCGGTACCAGCGCGGCAACACCGATAACTGCGGGACATTTCGGTATTTTCTTTCAAATGTGGCATACCGGCATCTTCGGGAATCAAACTGGCGCAACCGTGTTTGACAGCGCGCCGCATATGACAACAACCAAAGCAATCATGATTAACACTGCAACGCAGTGGGATATGACGATTGCCGGAACAGATATTACTCGCACTCGCCAGGGCTGGGGACGTGCTGATTTACGAAGTCTCTATAATCTGCGCAATAAAATGTTCATCGTCAACGAAACGGACGTGCTGACAAATTTGCAAACCAAGAATTATACAGTCACCGTTCCTGCTGGTAGCACTGTGCCGCTTAAGATAACAATGGTATTTGCTGATCCGGTAGGAAATCCGGCGGCAACGCAGGCTCGAATTAATGATTTAACTCTCAAAGTCACTGCGCCCGACAACACAATTTATTATGGCAACAATGGTTTGTCGGGTTCGGCAATGTGGTCAACGCCGGGCGGTAGCCCCAATACGATTGATACGGTAGAAAATGTTTTTGTCCAAACTCCGGCAGCGGGAAATTGGACTATTCAGGTCATTGCTTCGGACCTCAACACCGACGCGCGGATGGAAACGCCCGGTGTTGTTGACGCGGATTTTGCGCTTGTTGCAAGCGGCGTCAACAGTACAAATAATTACCCAGCGCGGACTCGTTTTGATTATGAAGGTGACGGCAAAGCTGATATTTCAGTGTTTCGCCCGTCAAGCGGCGAATGGTATCGCCTTAATAGTTCAAACGGACAATTCAATGCAATTCAGTTTGGCGCAAATGGTGATTTAATAGCTCCAGCCGATTACGACGGAGACGGCAAAGCTGATGTCGCTGTGTTTCGCACTGGCAACTGGTATTTGCAGCGCTCCGCTCAAGGTTTTAGCGCTATCCAATTCGGGGCGGCTGGTGATATTCCAGTCCCCGCTGACTACGATGGCGACGGCAGAGCTGACATCGCTGTTTTCCGCCCGTCCAGCGGCAATTGGTATAGACTAAATAGCGGTAATGGACAGTTTGTCGGAGTGCAGTTCGGTGCTGCGGGCGATGTCCCGGCAGTGGGGGATTTTGACGGCGACGGGAAAGCTGATATTTCGGTTTTTCGTGCCTCCAGTGGCAGTTGGTATCGGTTAAACAGCGGTAACGGACAATTCGCTGCCGTTCAATGGGGCGCAATGGGTGATAAAGCCGTTCCCGCTGATTTTGATGGTGACGGCTCCACAGATTTTGCGGTTTTTCGCCCGTCCAGCGGTTATTGGTATTTGCTCCGTTCTTCGCAAGGTTTTGCTTCAGTGCAGTGGGGCGCCAATGGTGACGTTCCCGTGGCTGCCGATTATGACGGAGACGGCAAAGCGGATCCGGCGGTTTTTCGATTGGGCAATTGGTATTTGCTGCGCTCAACAGCTGGCTATAGCGCAATTCAGTTTGGGCTAAACGGTGATTCGGCGACAGAAGCCGCTTTTGTTAGATAAAGTTTAGCGGTACAATCAAAAATCTGAACGGGCGGGGAAAATTCCTCGCCCGTTTCGCTAAAAATGACGATGACTGAACGCAATTTAATTCTTAATCCATATCTCACCTTGAGATTTTTAAAAAACGACAACCAAAAAGATTTTTTACGGTTTTCGTCACCGACCAAAAATGTCGGGGTGCAAATTCTGGAGCTTGAGAGCGATCAAAATTCTGCACTTTATGATTTGTTTGACGAGCTAAGTCAAACCAGTTTGAATTTTCTCGACATTGATGAAGATTTATCCGACGAAGAAAGAAATTTGCTAGCGAAAAACGGTGTTTTGATTGAACCAGACACAGTTTCGCAGCAGCCACTTTTCGCTTGCTTTTTGGACGAAATCCGGGATGACAATCACGCTCCAGCTGCAAACGATTTAATTGTTAACAAATCATTACATTACGATGAAGCACATGATTACGAAACGATTATCGGGCGGCGCAAATACGGTTTTGAGCCTAATCTGCCTATTGTTTGGGTGACGGATCCGAAAACGGAAATAACTTTTGGATATTGGCTGCGGGGGGAGTTTTTAGAGATTGCCAGAAGTTTGCATTCCGGTGAAAAACCTTCAATTTCGCTAACAACAGAGCAAACCGCGATTTTAAAACAAGCCGCGATTTTAGTTTCACCCCATTCTTTAAATCAACTAAAATGGGCTGAATATCTCAAAGATGCTGCCAAACAATTTCAAAAAGAAAAATATACAAACCTACGCGGAATTTTGCCCCGCGCTCAACTTGCAGCAATTTGTCGCTACTTGGAAAAACTTCGCGCCGAAGGTTTTATGCTTTTTAATGATAAACAGGTCGCGCTGCGCCATGCCATTCATAACGACGCACTCTCAATTTATTTTCACGAACAGCTGGTGCCGCTCATATCGCTGACAGTTGGCGAAAGAGTCAAACCGTCATACGTTTATTCTGCAACTTACGTCGAAGATGCAGTACTAAATCCTCACAAGGATCGCCCGCAATGCGAATTTACGATGTCAATGCAAATCGGTTACAACCCGGCGCAACCCGCCGATGTTTCACCCTGGGCTTTGTGTCTCAATGATTTGCATGAAAACAGAATTGAGACATTTCTCACTAACGGCGACGCGATGATTTACAAAGGTTGCGAACTGGTTCATTATCGCGAAGCGCTTTTTAAAAATCACGAATCAACTTCTATTTTCTTCCACTTTGTCCCGGAAAATTTCGACGGTCCTTTGGAGTAAAACAGTTAGCAACAAAATTGGGAACTCTTTCTTCGACTTTATGGCAACAAGCAAACATAAAATTTTTATCGCCGGTGCGGGCGGCATCGGTCAGGCAGTGGGTCTGCTGCTTCGTGAATGGGCTGAATTTGAAACGGATTTGTTATTTGGGGATATTAACGCAGAAAATCTGCGGGATGCTCAAGAATTAATCACGGCAAATTCAAAACGCGACGGTACGGTTGAGGGCGTCCAGATGCCGAAAACTGGAACTAGCGGAGAACTTGAAGCAGGTTTGAAAAATTGCGAAGTTCTACTCGATTGTTCGCCGGGCGGCGAAGCGCCGCGCATGGCGAGGTTTGCCCGTGATTTTGGTCTTCATTACGCTAATCTGACCGAATACGTCGCCGAAACAGATGCGATTATTGAAATTGCCAAAGATGCGAAAACCGGATTCATTCTGCAAACCGGACTTGCCCCCGGCTTTATCAATGTTTTGGCGATGTCGCTTTATCAGCAGTTCCAAAAGCAATTTGGGGTGGAAAAAGTTGAAAGAGTTGTAATGAAAGTAGGTGCGCTAACCGCGCACGCGCACGCGCCGCATTTTTATGGTTTTACCTGGTCGCCGATTGGCGTAGCGACAGAATACGTCAAACCTTCGCGCGTGATTCGCAACTACGAAATTACCGAACTGCCCGCACTCTCCGACCGTGAAAAAATAATTATCGGCGGAAGAACTTACGAAGCTGATTTAACATCGGGAGGCGCTGCTGATTTACCCGACTTTTTCGCTGGAAAAGCCAGAAATTTAGAATATAAAACACTGCGCCACAACGGACATTATGATTGGGCTGACGCAGTTATTAAACAATTCCCTGTTAATAACGAGCTTCCCAATAAAATTCTTGCTGAATTTTTACGCCAGGTGCCGGCGGTCGAAGACGATTTTGTTCTCGTTCACGCAGCCGTTGACGGATTTGACGATAAAGGAGTCCGAAGAATGCTTGAAAAGGCCTTTTTTATCGAACCGCTCCAAATTGGAAACACCACGCTGCGTGCTATTCAAACAACGACCGCCGCGCCGCTCTGCGAATCTGCAGCAATGCTGTTGACAGGAAAATACAAGGGCGTCATTCTGCAAAGCCAAATCGAACCGGAAGAATTTCTACATGGTAATTTTGTCAGCCGAGTTTATGGCACAAAATAAAATTCGAATAGAGAAACGCAATTGTTAAAGCTAATTCTAAAAAACTCATTTGCTAACATGAGAGTTATCGCTATTATCTCAGCCGCCTTGTTTTTGCTCGGCGGCTGTTCGTTTGCGCCGACCAAACAAACGCGCGAACCGCTTGCCGTTGTGCAAACGCTTTCGGGCGCGGGCAACGTTCGTTTCGGCGAAGTTTTTGGCGTTGCTCTTGACAAAAACGGGGCAATTTTTCTTTCTGACGGAGCGAAGGGTAAAATCTGGCGCGTCGAGCAAAATGGGACAACAAGAATTGTCACGGACAAACTAAACACCCCTTCGGGTTTAGCGGTTGATAAAGATGGAAGTCTGATTGTCGCCGATTCCGGCTCGCACACGATTAAACGAATAAATCCTGAAATCGGCAGCGTTTCAATAATCGCCGGAGTCGAAAACAGTTCGGGTTTCGCCGATGGAGCATCCACTACAGCACTTTTTCATTCCCCTGTCGGCGCTGCAGTTGCAGCAAACGGCAGAATCTATGTCGCTGATACTTACAACGATAAAATTAGAATTATTGAAAACGGTCAAGTCAGGACTCTAGCCGGAAACGAACGAGGGTTTGCTGATGGAATTCAGGCAAAGTTTGATACTCCCTGCGGAATTGTTATCGACAAAGATGAAAATGTTTTAGTTGCCGACACGGGCAATCGTCGAATCCGAAAAATAGATGCAGGCGGAATGGTCACGACCTTAGCCGGAACAGGCGAATTTGGCAAAGAGAATGGTTGGAGTTACGAAGCGACTTTTGCCGAACCCACAGGGATTTCTCTTGATCAGTTCGGAGCAATTTATGTCGCTGATGCTGGAACAAATGCGATTCGAGTTTTTGGCAGACATTTAGCCCCGTTCTGGGAAACCTTGAGCCAAAATGGGCGCGGCGTAATTGACGGTAATTTGCTGCAAGCCAAATTTAATCGTCCGACAAACGTAGCAATTGAGATGACAGGAAAGATTTTCGTCGCTGATTCAGCAAACAAGCTGGTTCGCGTTATCGAACCTGAAAATTCAAAGATTGGGAGCCAAATTGAACCCGAAATGGCTAAAAAGTTATTTCTTTCCTCCGAACAAATGCGTGGTGGCGGCGAACCCCGCTGGCCTTATAACCCACCCGCTCAGCCGCGCGACATTGCCGGAACTTTTGGCGAAGTTCGCGGGGAAATAAAACAGCCCGGTGATCCGGGGCGTTTTCATAACGGCTTAGATATCGCGGGCTCACTCGGAGAGACGGCGCGGTTTATTCGCAGTGAGAAGGTTTTGCGACCTGTTGCGGCAGACAATTTTGGTGGTTTGCGAGAACTGTTGCGACTTCCCACAATCGGTTATATTCACATCAGGCTGGGGCGTGACGGAAACGGAAATCTGTTTGACGATCCACGTTTTTTGTTTAATCGTGACGCGAGCGGGAAACTAAACGGGTTGCGTGTTCCGCGCGGCGCAAAATTTGAGGCAGGCGATGCTGTGGGCACCTTAAATCCGATGAATCATGTTCATCTGATTGCGGGCGAAACCGGTGCGGAAACGAATGCTTTTGCAGCTTTAGAACTGCCGGGCGTGAAAGATTCGGTGGCGCCTAAAATTGAAAAAGTTCTGCTTTACGACGAAAATTGGCGCGAATTTAAACCGGGCGAATCATTTCACGGCAAAATCAGAATTGTGGTACGGGCTTTTGATCAAATGGATGGCAACAACGCGCGACGGCGTTTGGGTGTTTACCGGCTCGGTTATCAAATTCTGAGCAATGATAATTCCCCCATCGCAGGATTTACAGAGCCGCAAACGACCATTTCGTTCGAGCGTTTACCGGACAACGAAAGCGGTGCGAATTTTGTTTATGCCTTTGGCTCTCAATCAGGCTACACTCCCGACACTGTTTTTAACTACATTGTGACGAATATTGTTCGAGACGGCGGAGCGCGGGAAGAATTTTTCGATACGACGCAACTGCCAAACGGTGATTACAAAATCGGCGTTTTCGCCGCCGATTTTTTCGGCAATCAAACGACGCAGAAAATCCCTGTTAAAATCGTGAATTAGAGTTTATCTGAATTGAAGGTGCAATATTAACAATCGCCTGCCTTAGCAGGCAGTTGAAAACTGTCATTCTTAACTGCCGCCGTTGGTAGGTGGTTCCGAGACAGTTGCCTGGCTTTGATTATTAAGGAGAGCGTCCTCTAATGATTTGCGAACACTTTGCGGAGTTCTTTTTGGATTAAAACCTCTAAAAATCGCGGTGACTTCACCATCACGGTTGAGAACGAAACTTGCTGGAATCGAAAAATTACCTAAATTGCTGAGTTCTTCGGTTACATCGTCGCTTCCCCAAATTATTTGATACGGAACATTTTGCTCCTTGACAAAGGCTTTGACCGAATTCTCGTTATTACCTCGGTCATCAACCGCAGTCATTCCAATTATTTCAACTCCCTGACCTTTCATGTCTTCGCTGATTTTGATTAGCTCCGGAATCTCCATTCGGCACGGCCCGCACCAGGTCGCCCACAAGTTAATTAAGACAACTTTGCCTTTAAAATCAGAGATTTTGATATTTTTACCATCGAGTGTTTTTAGCTCGGCTTCGGTTACTTCTTCCGGTAACTTGTAAGTTTTCTGAGCGGTATTGGGAGATGTTTGTGGCGCCGCATTAGTCTGGACGGTTTCATCAACCGGCCCCTTCTTGATATTACCGATTTGCGCGGTGTTTGATTTACACGCAGGCAAAATCGCCAAGGTCGCGGTTAACAAGATAAGGCTTAAAATTTGGGCGTTTTGTTTCACTTTCAAAATTCCGTTTCTTATATTTTCAATTTGAGTTTAACAACAACGCTAACGAATGTCTTGCGAGCGCAGCACAATGAGCGTCAACAGCAACAATCCACCGAACATCAAAAGCAGCACAAATTCGTTTAAGCCCATTCTCATCCAATCATTCAAAAACCCGACGTACTGGCTCAAATTCATCTCGGAAAATTTTTCGATGTCAGGTTTGGTGGGCTTTTCAGTTTTGATCCCTTGACGCTCATCAGCAATATGGCGGCGAATGTCTCGTTCGTAATCATCAAATTTTTCCTGGTTGCGCTCCTCGATCGCTTTGTAAAGACCATCACCGCCATTTGCGCCATCCGGATCAGAGCCTTCGGGTTCGAGTGTGTCCAAGCCGGAGTAGCGTTTCATTGAATCAAAACTCCAGGCGGCGGGCATCGTCAATGAAGCGACTTTGGAAATTCCATGCGGAACGCCCACCAAGCCCGAAAACAGAATCTGCGGTATCAAAATCAGAGGAACGAGACTCGTTGCCATTTCCGAAGTTTTGACCAGAGCCGAAATTAGTAAACCCAAAGCAATCCCGACAGAGGCCGTCAGAAACATCACAAAAAGTTGAGGCAAACCCCCAAAAATACCGGGCATCGGTGACAATCCGACGATCGAGAAAAGTTTGAGCGGCACAAACAACAGCAAACATTGGAGCGCAACAATAAAACCGAGAACAATCAATTTGGACATCAGGTATGGCAATAAACCTAAATTAACCATCCGCTCGCGTTTGCAGACGGGGCGCTCGCGGACAATTTCCCGAGCTGAAACGCTGGTTCCAAACCAGACTGCAACTAACGACAGGACAAAATAAATAAAATCGCGCGGCTGTTTAGCGCCTAAAATGAGCGCCGTCATGATGGCGATGATAGGTGCTTGCAACAGCAAAATCATTAGGTTTAGTTTGTCTTTTGCCAAAACTGCGGCATAGCGTTTTGTTAAAGTCACCGTTTGCCTAACGGAGCCGAAAATTCCCAGACGTCTTTTGTGCGGGCGTTTGGTGGTTTCCTGTGTTTTCTCCAGCTGGCTGAGCGGCTCGTAAACATTCCGGCGGAATTGCTCGGTTTTGAGAAATTTCTGCTTCCAGCTTTCAGCGACTTCTTCGGTGATTTGCTCGCCATGTCGCTTGAGTTCGGTATGACTTCTGACTGAGGTTGCAGCCAACTGTTCGTCAATCGGAGCTTCGAGTTTGCCGTACAATTCTTTGAAACTGCTTGCTCCAATATGCTTTAAAGCCTCGTTTGGCGTGCCGTAGAAAACGAGTTTACCGCGCATTAAAACAACGATTTTATCAAACAGGCGAACGTTCTCCATCGCATGAGTCGTTAAAATCACTGTGCGCCCGCTTTCAGCAATCCTCCGAAATAGTTTCATGATCCGGTCTTCAGACGCTGGGTCAAGCCCCGAAGTCGGCTCGTCCAGAAAAATTACCGAAGGTTTTGTGATTAACTCGACGGCTATTGAAACACGCTTTCTTTGCCCGCCGGATAAATCAGAAACGCAGACATCGCGCCTTTCGGTCAGCCCAGTTACATCCAGAACTTCATCAATGATTTGTTCAATTTCAGCTTTTGAAGCATCTCCCGAAAGTCTTAATCGAGCAATGTAGTAAAGCGTTCGGTAAACAGACAATTCGCGGTGAATAATATCGTCCTGCGGAACATATCCAACTGATTGCTTGAGAGCGTTAAGATTGCCGTAGAAATCCAGATTATTAAGAAAAATACTTCCCGCAGTCGGCGGCCGCATTCCATTCATCGCGTCCATCAAAGTTGATTTTCCCGCGCCGGAAGGCCCGAGCAAACCGACAAATTCATTTGGCTGAATTGTTAGCGAAACGTCGTCAATCAGCTTTATCATTCCCGCGCCAGAATTATTTTTGACGGTTTTAGTGACGTGAAGCGCATCAAGTCTGGTTTTCGAGCGGGTATCAAAAATATTAACTTGCCCGTTTTGATCTATGCGAAGCTGAAATGCACCGATCTGGACAACATCTTGAGGTGTCAGCGGCTGCCGCCCGGTAATGCGTTTTCCAGCAAAATAAACACCGTTAGTAGAATTTGCGTCTTCGATTACCAGACCGTTTGTGGTTTTGAGCAAACGGGCATGGTTTTTAGAGATTTGTAAACCTTCAAGACGGATATCGTTTGAAGCGCCGCGTCCGATGGTTAACTCATTCTTTCCATTAAACTGTTTTCGCAGGAGAAGTTGCGGTTCATGAGGGGCAATGTTTTTAGCAGGAGTGAAATCGTTTAAATCAAGACTTGCACCGAGCAGAGTTGAAGGTAGTGCGTTAGTAGTATCCGAAGCAGTTATCGGCAACGGCAAAGATGGTCGCGACGATGGCTTTGGCGCTTCGAAACTAACCGCTTGGTTTAACCCTCCACTGCCAATGTTTAAAGGCGATTGGAGTTCGAGCCCATGAACCTGCAGAATTGGCCCATTTGAGCCAAATTGAATTGTTGAGCCTAAAATTATTTCAACCGGCTGCGTAACTCGATTGCCATTCAAAAAAGTTCCAAAACTCGAATTAGTGTCAACCAGTAAACATCTGCCGTTTTTTTCACGCACTTCGGCGTGACGGCGCGAAACCATTGGAAAAACTCTTTGTTCAAAAACGATTTCGCAATTTTCCGGGTCGCGTCCGACACGTACAATCTCGCGTTGAAAAATTCTCTCGCCGACCGAAGGTCCGTTTGGGTTCTGCTCGTTTACTTCAATAAAAGTGATTTTCATCGCTAAATTTCTTTAACATTAGTAGCGCGAATTGTTTGTAACTAATGCGAAAAATACAGTTTCCTCATCTGATTACTGCGTCAGCAACGATGCAATCAGATTAATCAATCAGTCAAAATTATTACTCTTAAAACATTTACTTTTGTCTGTTTTAAATATCTTCTACTGCGAAACGATAAATAGCTTGAGGGCAAGACAACTACTTTTCCAGTCGTTGAATTAGTAGTAAAAGTGGTTTCGCCGATTGGATGCGCAGGTATTTGTCCCTGTTCTCGAAAAAAATAAGTAGCGGCAAAAGCCAACACCGTCAGAAACAGTAATGCACCGAGCAGACAAACGATAATAAAAGATGCACTAACTTTCTTAACTTGGTTATTCCCGTTGACATGAATTAGAGAGTCATGGGGCAACGCATTTGAATTTGAAGCAACCTGTGTCTTTGCAATTCTTGTTTCCTTATTGTCAACAATTAATGAATCGAAAGAATGAAAACCATTTGTCGCTTTGACTTCACGCATCGTATCCAAAGTGTGTGACGAGTGGATCCCGAAAGACTGGAAAGAAGGCGTCGAACTTCGGTTGAACTGAGCGACCGACTCGAAGGATATATCATCGGATGGCGAAATAAATGTTTCTAAAAGCAGTTCTCCGGGCGGTGTCCGGCGAGGTAATTTATGACTCGGCATTTGTTCGAGACTTTCGTCAACGGGCAAGATTCTTGCGCCGTCTTTGATGCAAAATTTTTGAGTGTCGTCTTGATAAACGCAGCTACATTTAGGACAGCGCAACATTGTGAGAACCTCAAAAGTTTTGTATGAATTTTAGATAATGGTTGCTGTTTTTAGCAGTAATAATTTTCCGCTTGGTTGCGCGCTTTTAACTTCTATTAAATTAGTTTTTAATATCACTGACTAACCTAAACCCGAGACCGTAAAAGGTCATTTCCGGCTTTACCCATTGCCGAAAAGCGGAATCAAAATTTTGTCCTTCCTCTGATTTCCGTGGAACATAAAGCAGCTTATCCCCTTTTATTTTCAGTCCATTTCCACCGCCGCGAATAATGTATTCGGTAACAGTGCCTACGACCGCTCCCTCACTACCTGTATAAGGTCTTAGCGGGCTATCCGTCCATTCCCAAACATTACCGATTAAATCCTGTACCCCCCATTTGTTTGCTCCATTTGGCATCGAACCAACCCTAGCTAATCCAGATGTTTCGACTACAGCGCGGTTCTCGGCCAAACTAAATTTATTTCCCCAAGGATAAGTAGTATTATCTTTCCCATTGCGGGCAGCATACTCCCATTCCTCCTCTGTCGGAAGCCGACACTCAATTTTATCGCGCTTGGAACGCCATTTAGCAAACTCTTTTGCATCATCAAGGGAAACGTTAACAACTGGCATATTTAATATACCTGTTGGAGGTTGATTACCTTTCCAATCTTCAGGCACACGATGGTTTGTTTCAGAAATGAATTGAGCATATTCGGAATTTGTCACCTCGGTTTTATCCATTATAAAACCTTTAACAGTGACTAGATGAGCCGGACGCGCTTCTTTCTGACCATCGTTGCGTCCCATTTGGAAAGTTCCACCTTCAATTTTAACCATTTCGGGTTTAAAAGGTGTTACACCCTGAATCGGAGTCGGTGAAACTCCCGGTTGTGTTGACGGCGCAGGCGATGGCTTGACTAAATTTGTGTCGTCGGGAGGATTAATCGGGTAAAATTTAATAATGACGATACCAATTCCAACCGCGAAGACCAAAAACAATGCTCCTACCCCAATTGCAATCGGCAAAAGAAAACTTGATTTAACTGGTTTGACGACTGGAGGATGATCAAATGTAGTAGTACTGGCGCCGCTTCTTAGAGTGTTTTGTTTCGCGCCGAGATTTGTTTTCTCAAATTGAGGCTCAGGATAACTTCGGATACCGACATTTTGCGCTTCAACCGGAGCAGCCGAATCAGCATTGAGCGCAATTTTGCTATTAACATCGGTTGGCGCAAGATTAACCATTGTGTCCGGAGCATTTGTTGGCTGGTTATTCTTTGCCGAAACAAAACCTTGCTTAGTCGTTCCAGCGACGTTCGTTGCCAATAGACTGCGCAATTGAACTATAGTCTGGAAAACTTCATCCTCACAATGTATTTCACTTTCCGATTCGGCGAAACCATCGCTCATCACTTTTAAACGATGAGCGCCGCGCGAAATTTTTTCAGCAACTAGCCAACCATTGGCTTCGCTGGTACCGAGCGGCTTTCCGTCAAGAAAAACTTTCGACTGGGGCGGATTTGTTAAAACCTGTAAAGTTGTAAAGGAAGGGGCAACATCAACCGTTTTTTGCGGTACGGAAAGGTTGGTCGCGCTTTTCGAATTTTTCGCTCCCAGCGTATCAGCCATCAGATTCGCACTTGAAATGTTTTGTTCACTGTATGACGCGCCGACGGCTTGGCGCAGTTCGTTAACTAATAACTCGACTGACTGGGTGCGTTTAGTCAAATCTTTTTCGAGAGCGTGAACGACGACTGCTTCAATTTCAGGAGTTACATCCAATCCAATTTGAGTAAAGGATGGGGGCGCATCAGTCAAATGTTTCTTCATGATAGCCGGAATCGAAGAGCCTTTGAAAGGCACATCACCAGCTAACATTTGATACAGCATCACGCCTAAACTGTAAACGTCAGCCCGGACGTCCGGTTCATCATCCGACCATTGCTCGGGAGCCATATAAAACGGTGATCCCATTAAACCGGTTGTTTGAGCTTGGATAAAGGAACCGAGCAATTCACCTGATTTGATTTTAGCCAATCCGAAATCGAGAATTTTAACTGCTTCGTCAAGCGGTGCGCCGCTTTGGATAATAACATTGAGCGGTTTCAAATCGCGGTGAACAATATCTTGGCGGTGCGCGGCAGCGAGACCTGAGCAAATACTAGAGAGAATTTCGAGAGCCAGTTGGGGAGACAGGCGTTTTTCCCGGACAAGCAGATCGTGCAAAGTTTCACCCTGCACATATTCCATTACCAGAAACGGCATTTTTCCAGCGACTACGCCGAAATCTGAAACGCTGACAATGTTACGATGTCGAATCGCAGCAGCGGCAATCGCTTCCTGCCTGAACCTGGTCACTAGGTTCGGATCATTACCAACTAAATCCGGCAAAATGACTTTAATGGCGTGAGCGGTTTTTAGGAAATTGTGACGGGCTTTATAAACCACGCCCATGCCGCCTTGACCAAGCCGTTTTTCGAGTTGATATTTTCCCTCCAGGATTGGTTCGCCCGTAATGGAATGGAAAGTTACATCGCCGTCAATCGGGCAATTGTTAATGTTATCTGGAAAACAGAGTTTGCAAGCAGGACACTCTCGCATCTTATTAAGTAGGAAACAGATAATTACAAAGAATTTCCGCAATTGAGCAGGTTTCCGTTTAACTTTTTCAACTCAATTGCAAACTGGAGAACGGTAATTTGCAAACATATTGCACAAAGAAAAGTTTTCGAAAATTTCCGAAAAAGCGATTTTAACCGCTTTTCTTGCTACAATCAATACGTCGGACAAGCAATAATGGTTAGATGAATTTTTCCGCGGCGCTCGATTACCTTTATGGACTCGGGCATGAAACTTTAGCGATGAAATTCGGTTTGCAAAATACCCAAATTTTGCTCGCCGCATTCGACAATCCACAGCAATCATTTCTCAAAATTCAAATAGCCGGTACGAATGGTAAAGGCTCGGTCTGCGCTTTTTTAAATGCAATCTGCCAGGCGGCAAATTTAAAGCCGGGGCTATACACTTCGCCGCATCTGATTAGAATTAACGAAAGAATCAGAATAAATGATTTAGAAATTTCCGAAAATGATTTTGCCAAATTGGCTCATAAAGTCCGCGAAACTGCCGAAAGTTTAATTGCTGCGGGAAAACTTGAGGCTCAGCCGACTTTTTTTGAACATTTGACGGTGATTGCATTGCTCGCTTTTCGGGAAGCAAATATTGATATAGCAATTTTAGAAACGGGTTTGGGCGGGAGGCTTGATTCAACAACGGCTGCCGGTGCGGAAATCGTCGGAATCACGCCTATTTCCCCGGATCACCAAGAATATTTAGGAAATACTTTGACGGAGATTGCCGCGGAAAAAGCGGCAATTATTAACTCTTCCGTCCGCTTTGCAGCATCAGCCACGCAAGATCCAAGCGTGTTGCGTATTGTGCGCGGGAAATCTCGGCAATTTGGATTAACACTTGCTACCTCTGCACAAATAATTAAAGCTCAACCGATAGAAAACCTAACCAATTTTGAAGTCAATCTGAAAACAAGAAGTGAAAATTATTCCGGCGTCCTTCTTGGTTTGTCCGGCAAACATCAGCTTGAGAATGCAGCTTTGGCAGTCACAATCGCGGAAGAATTGAATAATTTCAATTTTAAAGTTTCACGCTCAGCAATAATTCACGGTTTAGAATCAGTTCGCCACCCCGGACGCTTAGAATCCTGGCATGAATATGCGCCGCCGATTTTGTTTGACGGCGCGCACAACGCTGCCGGAGCCAAAGCCTTGCGTGAATTTTTGCATGAATTTTACAGTCAAACGCCATTGACCATTATTTTTGGGGCGATGCGCGACAAAGATTTAGCTCAAATTACTTTAGAAATATTTCCGCTGGCTACAAATTTGATTTTGACTCGCGTTGACAATCCGCGTTCAGCCGCTCTTGAAGATTTACAAATCTTTTCGTCAAATAAAATTGACACTCATCTTGCCAAAAATGTTACAGACGCTTTGCAGACGGCGCGAGTTGTGACGCCTGAAAGCGGTTTGATTTGCATCACCGGCTCGCTTTATCTTGTCGGCGAAGCGCAAAAGATTTTGCTGGCTGAAAATCGGAAAGTTAATTGAAGATATTTAACAATGTCTTCGAATATTTTAGCTTTTGCGCGGGGCGTGAAAATAAGTTAGTTTCTATTTTCAATCAAGCACGGAGCAGGAAATTTTTGACTCCTCAAAACACCAAATTTAGCTGGATCTGCGGCGCGTTTGTCGGCGTGTTTTTGCTCACTATCGGACTGTATCCACAAATCAGTTTGTGGCACACACGCGGAGCGAATTACCAAGGAATTTATGCTTATAACGATTTGGATGAAACTGCTTACGCAGGTTATTTGCAAGCATTAATTGAGGGCAGACCGAGACGCAATAATCCGTTTACCGGCGTTGATCATCAACAAAAAAAACCTCTCCCGGAATCGCTCTTTTCAATTCAGTTTCTCGCGCCATACATGATAGCAATTCCGGCAAAAATACTTGGCGTGGATGCCTCAAGCGCGTTGATTTGGGTTTCCGCTCTGGCAGCTTTAGCGGCAGCATTGGCAATCTACAAGTTGACTTTATCGCTTACGGAAGACGCATTGTTTGCGGCAACCACGACACTAGTTGTTTTATGCTGCGGCGTGCTCGCTATTGGCGAAGGCGCGATTAGCGAGATTTGCTATGGTTGGGCGGCTTACCCGTATTTCCCTTTTTTGCGACGTTACGTTCCAGCTGTTCCGTTTCCAATTTTTTGGCTGTTTTGTTTGACGGTTTGGCGTTTGCTGACAAACGAAAACGCTAGAATTCGAGTAATTTATACTGTTCTAGCTTGGCTTTGTTTTGCCGCGCTAATTTATTCGTATTTTTATATTTGGACGACGGCAGCAGCGTGGTTAGCGTGTTTAGGCGTTGTTTGGCTCGTTTCTCGACCAGAGAATTGGCGAAGAGATGTGCAGGCGTTAATCATTCTAGGTTTGTTGGGAATGGTCTCGCTGGTGCCTTACGCTTTGATGCTGGCCAACCGGGATACCGCAATGGATAGCGTTCAACTATTGGTTCACACGCGAACACTAGATTTGCTACGTCACCCTGAAATTTTGAGTTTAACGAGTTTATTAATACTTTCTTTGTCTTTGTGGCAGGGTTTTATTTCTTTGCAAAACAAACTCACGCTTTTTGTAATTAGTCTCGCGCTCGTTCCAATAGTTGTTTTCAACCAGCAGGTTTTGACAGGGCATGTGCTGCAACCGGTTCATTACGAAGTTTTTATCATCAACTATGTAGCACTTTTTTCTTTTTGCCTGACGATTTTCCTGCTTTGGCGCGGAACGGAGCAAAACTTACCTAAATCTTCTCGATTGGCGCTCATTGCCATCGCCCTTACTGCTTGCGTTTGGGGCACTGTTGAAGCCCGCTATACAACTGCCGTTGTTAGCGAAGCCAATGCTTTGCGCGATGAGGCAAAGCCCGTTGGAAATCGTTTGCGTGAACTTGCCAAGACTGAATTATTTGATGAAGACGGCAATCGCGCCATCGTTTTACCGTTAAGTTTGCTTCAAGGCGATGACGAGCCGGCACTGGCGCCGCAGGGCGTTCTCTGGGCTCGCCACCAACACGTTTTTACGGGCGAGACAGTGGAGGAAAACAAAGAGCGCTTTTATCATTTTATGTATTTTTCGGGGTTGAATGGAGAGTTACTCAGACAACAATTACGCTCTAATAACGTCATTGTAGTTATTTCTTTATTTGGATGGGATAGACTGAATGGACGTTTAAGTATTAAATCTACTCCTCTAACCGAAGACGAAATTCAAACCGAAAGTCAAAAATTCGAAAGCTTTCGGCAAAATTTCAATCAGGCGCAGGCTGCTCGGAGGCGAATCTCTTACGTTATTGTGCAGAACGGAATCGGATATAACTTTACCAATCTTGATCGTTGGTACGACCGTGACGAGGGAGAAATAATCGGCAATTATGTTTTATATAAAGTCAAATTAAAATGATATTTAAGCAAAAAATGAAGACTGCCAAAAGACAGTCTTTTTAATTTAAAATTATTGCTTAAAGTTTTAAAATTAAGCCGCTCGGCGGTCATTGGATGTTTCAGCGAAGACCCGACGGCCGTTTAGCGCGTCATCAATAATCTCGCGAACAGCCGAAGCATCCGGATTGACGTCCATTTTATCGCAAGCTCGTAAGTGACGAACAATGCCTTCGGTAGCAATTTCTAAGGCTATGTCATTCAATTTTGAGTAACGACGAGCTTGGATATGATCAATCCTTTGAATCCTATCGTTAAGAAATAATCGTTTATCTTGAATCACTCTTTTGCACTCCTTTTATACAATTGCTAACCGATGAAAACATTTTGGGTAACAATTGCACAATCTAATTAATTTATATTGTTAAGATGAATTAAAACGTTGTGAAGATGCTGTTACAAATGCTCAAACGCACTTAGTTAAAGGCAAATAAATACTGCGTTTTAGAAAATGCTTTTGTTCTTCCAACGTGTTAACCGAATGTTAGCAAAATTTTCGGGCGTTTGTCACTACTTTTTTTTAAGCCCTGCCAAAGTGAGCTAAGAATCATAAAAGAAGTCGTCGTTAAAGTTACAATTAACTTTGACGACGACTTCTTTTAAAAAGGAACGAAAATACTTATGCTGGTTACCCGTCAATTATTTACCGCCAACGCTGTCTTTCATTGCTTTACCTAAGCGGAATTTGAGCGTTGTTTTAGCTGGAATGGTTATTTTTGCTCCGGTCGCCGGGTTGCGTCCTTCGCGCTCTTTACGCTGTGAAAGAACTAATTTACCGAAACCGGGCATTGTAAATTCACCACTTCGTTTGACTTCGCCCATTGCCAAATTTGCAAGCTCATTCATAAATTCCTTGGCTTGAGCGCGTTTCAAACCCGATTTATCAGCCAAGTGGTTGACAATTTCGGTTTGAGTTAAACGTTTTTTCGAGTCGCCGCTTGAAGCCGCGCCTCCGGTTTTTTTGGCTGGGGCGGATTTACCACCGCTTTTGCCCGCACTTTTTGATGCATCTTTTTTATCTGCCATGATCTAACGATTGACCTCCAGGTGTGATTTTGAAATTTTGTAAAGCTTAACTGCCATCAGTGTTCTCAAACGCTTTTAACAGTTTGTAATTTAACCGTTTCATTACCAACAACTTTCTCACTTTTGATAATTACAAACAATTGTTAAAAGTGTCTGAGAAAGTTGAAGTTCGAAAAAACTGAGTTGCTGCGGTAACGTTTAATTCTGGTCGGGGCAGCAGGATTCGAACCTGCGACCTCACGGTCCCAAACCGTGCGCTCTACCAAGCTGAGCCATGCCCCGATATTTCAATGGTTTTATCTATTAACGTCACCAAGTTGAACATCTTAGCGGCGTTAACTCACTTGGTCAAGCTAATTTTGCAAAAAATCCTGTAAAAATCGGATTATTTCATTGACAGCGTGCGCTCGATGACTGATTTTATGCTTGATTGAGGGTTGAAGTTCACCAAACGTATTCTCATATCCGTCCGGAACAAAAATCGGGTCATATCCAAAACCATTTGTTCCTAAAGGGTTTGCGGCGATGCGCCCATTACAAATTCCGGTTGCAGAATAATAAATTTCGCCATTTTCATTAGCTAGAGCAATAACGCAAACAAAGCGTGCTTGTCTCTCCTCTAAGCCTATATTTTCGAGGTCTGCAAGAAGTTTTTCCACTCTTTGAGCATCGGAGAGCCCAATTCCACCGAACCGCGCCGAAAAAATGCCCGGTGCATTATTAAGTGCGGCAACTTCTAAACCGGAATCATCAGCGAGCGTTGGTAAACCTGTTTGCCGAGCATATCCGCAAGCTTTGAGCGCAGCGTTTTCAGCAAATGTTTGGCCGTTTTCGGCAACTTCAGTAATATGTGGAAATTCGGAAAGCCCTCGAAAACGAAGACCAAAACCGCATAATAAATCTTCAAATTCACGAATTTTCCCCTTATTGGTAGTCGCCACCAGAATTTCCGACAAATTTTTCATTACTATTTCTATGAGAATGGTAAAATTTAATTGCAACCCGACTATGCTTCACCGTAAAATCAAAACAGTTTTGCTATTGAAGTCAAACTTTATAATCTAACTTTATCAAAATTGCTAACGGATAAAGAAAATCGCTAACGAATACGACCTTGACACCTACATTGCCCGCTCCAACTTTAACTGATCCGCGTTTATTCGCCGTTTCAGTGACCGAAGATAATCATCCGATAGTTGAGTCTGCGTCTGCTGGCGTGATAATCGAATTGTCTTTGTGGTTGGCGGCGCTCCAAAGTTTTTTGCAAACTGAAAACTTACCAAGTGTAGATGCTGTTAATAACAGGCAAAAAGGCGTCCGTGAGTGGTCAAGCGAATTGCGCGTCCTCGGTTGGGGCTTGCTCAAATGCTCGCAAATAGCTTCCTGCCTTCGCGTTTCCGAAAAAATTGATGCCGATTCGCTGGCAGCATTACAAGAAGTTTTGCATGAAGCCGACGCTCTTTGCGAATCTTTAGCAGTGCATGGAAAAGTTGATTTTACGGCTTGGACGGCGTGGTGTGCGATGTTGACTGACAAACTGCTCCAAACCGAAGCAGTTGTATATTTACTTAAAGAGCATGAATTACACCGCATTCTACCTTTGCCAACAATTCTTGAGGCTTTAAATTATCACCCTTATTTGCAGGGAATTCTGGGATCGGATGTCCGTGAGATTTTTGGACGTTTGTTCAGTTTAATAGAGCATTTGCAGCTTATAGAAAAAATGCTCAAACACGACCAGCCACTCAAGCCTGCCTTGCTGCTGTTTGCCTTGCTTCATAAAGAAACGCGCAATTTTCTGCTTCAGGCAGAACGCACTTTAACGATTTTGCCGCCTGAAACCTCTTTTCATGAAGTTTTGGATGGTACGGCGTATGTCATTCCGATGGAGCTGCGAAAAGTTTTTAATTATGAGCTGATTGGGGTCAGTCGAATGCGGCAAACACCGACGATTTTTGCACGCACCGAAAACGCTTGTGGATTACTTAAAGATTGTTTTCAGCAAGCTGTTATCGCTTTAGCGCAAGTTTTCGCGCCTGGATTGGAAGCACGTGAAGTTTTCCCCAACCACGAGGTTAAAATTGAGCAATCAATCGTCTTACGCCGCGAATTATGGCTGATAGTTAAATTTGTCCAAAAATCGGAAAAATCTCTCGAACCTGAATTACTGGCAAAATTAAAAGTTAAACTATCTGATTTCCGGGCAAATACAATGCCGTTTTTGATGTTTAAAGATCTTGAAACGACCGAACGCTTTATCGAAGAAATTATACGAACCAGGCGGAATGCTGAAATTGCTCAAGTTTTGCACCGTTTCGGTGCGTATCTCGAAACGCTGCTTGGACAAGTAAATATGCGAAATGTTCTCTCAAATCATCCATTTAATGACATCGAAACCGATTTTTAAATAAATTGCATAAAGATAAAAAGACGAAGACTTTAATAAAGTCTTCGTCTTTTATTATCAACCAGCAAGTTTAATCGTCAAACCGGATTCGATTCGCTTTGGCATACTTATACGCAAAATATGCTGCAATAATGTGAACTACCCAGCCTAGTGTTCCAGCTGAGCCAATCCATGAAAAACCTGTTAAGAAAAGCCAAATCAAGCCCCACAAAATATGTCCGTTGTAAATTTGTCCGAGCCCTGGAATTAAAAAACTGAGCAAACCGGCGATAAAAGGATCACGCATTTTACAAAAGTACCTCCGTTTTTAGATATACGGCAGCGCCTTTTAATTTGTTCCCTTATGAAGATGCCAAAAATTTGTAACTCACGATTTGAATATCATCAATCATTTGCAAATATTTTGTTGGTCTAAATTCTTGGTGGTTAGAAAATTTGTTTAAAACTTTCTATTTCAAACCGCAGGCTGATAACCTGGTGTTCTAAGTCATGCCATTTGATTGGCGCGACGTTTTGAACCTCTGTCTCGTTATATAATTCGCGAAATGCTTCAGTCAAAGCAGCGTGCTGCCAGCAAAGAACGTCAAAACGTTCTGCAATCTCATTCAACTTTGGATATTGTATCGGAGCGGAGTCAGGGATAAGGCTTTGCGAAAACTGCTGTTTCATATTATTTCACTTTTACAAATATTTATTGTTTATAAAATGTCTTGAAAAAGACATGGAAACTCGTTAAGCCAGCATGGGCAGACTCGTTGGAAACGAAAAATTGGAAGATCTTACGACGATGCTCGTATTAAGAGGGAGAAGAGTAAGTTTGTCAGCCAGTCACTTTGAGCGAATTAATTTATTATTTATCCGACTGGCATTTTGGAGAGTTAAAACTTTCGTCATTAATGACGCTTCAAAGTTTTGCAAATTTAACACTGTTTGAAAAAGTTTGCAAATTAAATTTAGGGCTTAATTTCTCAAGTAAGTATCTGCAAGCATATTAGTTAGCGCCCTCAATCAGTAAAAACATAATGATTCACCCAATTTATGATTTGACGGTTAACCTAAACTCTCAATTATCAAATGCTTGTTAATCAGATTTATGGGAAATTATTATCTTTTCGAGTTCGTTTAATTTTTGGCGTAATTGCGTGACCTCATCACGCAAACGCGGCAGGGCTTTAAGATGAGCGTTTTGGCGTTTGTATTCAGCGAGCGGCTGTACTGGAACACCCCACCAGATTCCGGCGCGGACAATTTTTCCAGGCAAAATTCCGGCTTTGGAGCCGATAATGGCGCCGCTTAATACGCGGGCGTGATCGCCCATTCCGACCTGTCCGCCGATGACAGCATCGCTTTCAATGACGGTGCTGCCGGAAATACCCGTCTGCGAAGCGATTATAACGCGCTCGCCGATAAAGACGTTGTGAGCGATTTGTACCAAATTATCAATTTTAGTTCCCTGCCCGATGCGCGTTTCGCCAAGGGCGCCACGATCAATGCAGGTGTTTGCACCAATCTCTACGTCGTCTTCGATAATAACGGTCCCGATTTGCGGAAATTTGACGTAACCTGATGGTCCGCGTACATAACCAAAACCGTCAGAGCCAACGGTTGTTCCGGCGTGAATTATGCAATCGTTTCCAATTGAAACATTATCGTAAATTACGCAATTCGGATGAATAACTGAACATTTGCCGATGGAAACATTGCTGCCTATTTTTACACCTTCGTATATTTGCGAGCTTTCGCCAATATATGTATCTTCTCCGATACTGACAAAAGCACCGATAAAGCTCGCCCGGACATCCGAGTTCTGCGGAACGATAGCGGTTTTATCCCAGCCTGTCCGCCATTTGTAAGGATGAAGAATTTGAGCAATTTGGGCAAAGGCAAGTTTTGGTTGATTGCCCCGAATCAGCGCTCGTGCAAACTCTATTTGGGCATTAGGCGGGATTATCAAGCATGAGGCTTCAGAATTGCTGGCGCTTTCAAAGAATTTCTCGTCTTCAACAAAAGCGATTTCACCAGCTTGCGCCGATTCCAAATCGGCAACGCGTCTTATTTTGGTTGTAGCATCGCCGCTGATTTCTCCGCCGACGCGCTCGGCTAGTTCGGCTACTGTAAATTCTTGATTCATTAATTTCAAATTAGGTTGAAAATCAAAAAAGGTCAAAAGGAAAGCTAGCTTTCCTTTTGACCTTTTTTGATTTTTTAATTTATCAATATTTAGAAGCCGGACGGCGACATCATTCCCGGAAACCCATGTTCG
>JBDTZD010000009.1:0-3645 GCA_040005335.1 Pyrinomonadaceae bacterium
AAAGTGATGGTGTAACGTAAAGCGTCATTATTTTTCTCAACTTCTTTTGCTATTGAATTTAATCTTACCAATTCAACATCTTTATTATTCTTTACTGCTCTATCAACTTTTTCTTGAGTTCTGTCGGCGAACTTTCTTGTTAATGATTCTTCGGTCTTAAATCTTTTATCCAAACCAACAATTTCACCATTTACCTGATTGGCAGTAGTTTGCAAGTTTTTCGTTATCAACGGCTCGTTATGTTTTGCCCGCTCAGTCAGTTTTGCTGCCTCAACTTGAGCAAGTTGCTCTGTTTTAGTTTGCTGATTATTTACTTTGCCAAGCTTTTCATTTAACTTGGCTTTGAAGTCAACGCCCGAATTTCTAAACTCAATCTGTTTGGCGTTTAGTTGAACGGGCGACTTTTCAATCCGAAAAATCTGTTGCGTTTCGGCAAGCGTTCTGGGATTTGTACCAGCTTTGACTTTGGCAACAATTTCTAATCCGCCTTTGAGCGCCGCGCCCGTAATTCCTGCTGCAATCATTCTCTCTCTAACGTTATCTAAATACCCGCGATTCGGATCGTAGATGTTTTTGGCAATCACGTTTTCGCCAAGGGTTTGTCCGCCGGCAACAACTGAATTACGCGCGCCGTCTTTGATTGCTTCTTTGAAAATTCCCTGCCAAGTAGCTGCGCCCGACCCCGCGTTGAGTGTTTCGAGCGTTTTGCCGTAACCGAATCTATCTGTAATCCCGACGAATCCACCGGTAATGAGCGCAGCGCGTTGGGCTTCCGATTCGCTTGCCCGATGTTTTATCGCTTCGTCATAAATGCTTCCGCCCGTTCGCAAGCCGTCGTAAATTGAAACAACTGCGGTTGGGGATTTTGTTACCCATGCGCCAAAAACGGCGGGCAGCAACCCGCCAACGGTTTTTGGTACCGTTCCGCCTGAAATTGATTGTTCGATGTCACGGTTGACATTTGGCGCTTGGACATTTTGCTGGATCCAGTCGCCGATTTTATAACCTAATGTTTCGCTAAGCTTTGGTCTGACCTCTTTACCATTTTTGTCTATGTAAAGCGTGTTGTTCATTGCAACGAGCGACACGCCTTTTACTGCCTCGCCAATACCCCAGTAAAGACTGTTGACTAGATTCTTACCGCCTTCAGCTAGATAATCAGTTACTGAATATTGCTTTAAGCGTTCGTTCAGTTCACCTTTTGCAGCAATTCTTTGTTTTTCCCCTTCCTGTTCGGTCAAATATTGAATTGCCGATTTTTTGCCGTATCTTAACTTATCGTCAACTCGATTCTTAACTTCGGCGTTCATCAGCAAATTAAATGCTTCTTCGCTGCCCTGCGCATTTGCCTTGGCGCGGTCTTCAAACAGCGTTCCTTTTAAGTCATTGAAAGTGTCTTGGTAAACTTGTTGTTTCGCTTTCTCTTCGACCCCGTTTTCAAATCTTGTCTGGAAACCGCCGTATTCCATAAACTTTGTTTTGCAAAGATTGGCAATGTCCTGATCCGCATATCCAAGCTGCACTAAATCGGCTTTGTCTTGAGCCGAGAGCGAACCGCCAAATGCCTCTTTTTCGGCAATCCATTTCAAAACGGTTTTGCGCTCCTGCATTCGCTCAACGGTTGACTGATGAATGCCAAAATTAACGTTTTTGTTGCCGGCGGCGACAAGGGCGTTAACCTGCTTGTCAGTTAAATCGTTTGGCTTGGCGACGGTTTTTCCTCCGAAACTCAAATCCTCAATAAAATTACCGTTCTTTTTATTTTTGACATATTGAATTTCCAGATCAATATCGGTGGAATTTAAGCCGTATTCGGGAGCGATTTTCTCTAACGCCTGCCGCGTCAGGTATTCCCCGATGGCAACATCGGGCGGCTTTCCAACAAGCGTTACTTTCGTTTTTTTAATTATCGAATCTTTTGATTCTTCGCCTGTGGCGACGGTTTGTGCAGTCAAAGACGGCTGATCTTGGAAAGTCGGCTCGTATTTCAAACCTGCCGATTGTGCGGATAAAGAAACCAGATTACTCGCCATAATTTACTCCAAATAAACAGCTTTTCCAAAAACGTTTTTACAGTTATCACTGTCTAAGTTATCGGTAATTTTGTGGAAAAGTTTCTTGTAACAAACAAGCTGTTAAGCGCCAACTTATTTCTTCTGCGCCATCAGTTCTTCGATTTCTTCAGCTTGTTTGGGCACTTTGATGGTTAAATTAATGTTTCCGGTTTCCGTGACTAAAACGTCATCCTCGATGCGCACGCCGATGCCGCGATATTTGGCGGGTGCGTCCTTTGCATCAGGCGGAATGTACAAACCAGGCTCGACTGTTAAAACCATTCCCGGTTCAAAGGGACGCGATTTTTTGGCTTGCGGGTCAGTAAAATAACGCCCGGCATCGTGAACATCCAGACCTAAGTAATGTCCGACGCCGTGCATGTAGTATTTTTCGTAAGTCTTTTTCTTGATTAAATCTTTAGTTTTGCCTTTTAAAATGCCTAGTTCTTTCATGCCTTCGGTCAACAGTTCAATCGAAAGTTTTTGTCGTTGCTTGACGGTCGTTCCGGGTTTCGTGGCTTCGACGCATTTGATTTGCGCGTCCAAAACCAGATCGTAAATTTCGCGCTGCGGTTTTGTAAATCTGCCGTTAACGGGAAAAGTGCGCGTGATGTCAGAGGCATAACCTTTGTAGTTCGCACCAGCATCAATCAGCAGCAAATCGCCGTCTTTGAGAATCGCGTTGTTTTCGACGTAATGAAGAATCGTTGCATTTTCGCCGCCGCCAATGATTGAGTTATAGGCGGCTCCGCTGGCACCTCTATCTCGAAAATATTTTTCGATAACGGCTTCGACTTGAAATTCATTCATGCCCGGTTTAGCAGTTTGCATCGCTAAAATATGTGCTTCGGCCGCAATGTCAGCGGATTGCTGCATTAGCTCAACTTCTGCGGGCATTTTATGAAGCCGCATTTCATGTATCAACGTAATCGGGTCAATTATCGTATGCGGCGGATAAGCAGTTTTAAGTCGCTTAAAACGCTGTGCGGAAAGATATTGCAAAATTTGCCCGTCCAATTTTGTGTCAACACCAAAACGGTAATAAAGTTTTTCGTGACCGTTAATAAGCTTGGGCAACTCGTCCGTAAATTTTTCAATTGGCAGAGCTTTGTCAGCATGGTAATTTTTCCTCGCGCCGTCAACGCCTTCGCGTCTGCCGTACCAAGTTTCCATCAACGGATCGCGCGGGCGGACAAATAATGTAAACGGATGTTTTTTATTGCCGGGCGCGATAACGGCAATCGCGTCGGGTTCTGGAAAACCGGTTAAATAATAGAAATCAGGGTCCTGGTGAAACTTAAATTCTGTGTCATAACTGCGCGTCATTTCATGCGCGGCTGGAATAATAGCAATCGAATCTTTGCCGATTTGCTGCATAAACGTTTCAAGCTGTGAACTAATCATTTCAAAAAATTCCTTTGTCGCAGAAGTTAAAAATCAAATAAATCATAGTTTTAGCGTGAAAACAAATTAACTTATTGTTTGAATGATTCCACCCGGCAAAATATTTTGATTTTTTTTTTGCAAGACGTGCAAGATTTTTAAAAGCGATTCGTTCATACAAACAATTTGGGAACAAAAAGCCGATGTT
>JBDTZD010000217.1:0-3640 GCA_040005335.1 Pyrinomonadaceae bacterium
TGTTAAAGCAGCTTTCTCGTTTAGAAAAAACGCGCAACACTATTTTGCTTCTTTTTGTGGCGCTCATGGCAATTAGTCTGGTTCTCTTTTACGCGCCGGCTCGTAACACCGATCCTGGTGCGAATTTAACGCGCAGTCAAGATACAGCGGCAACTGTGGGGAGCGAAACGATTACGGTCGGTGATGTAGCTATTGAGCAGCAAAATATGGCTCAACAAATGGCTCGGCAATACGCGCAATTCGGAGCCCAGTTTACGCCTCCGCCAACTCCTGCCAAAACCGTTTTGAACAACGAAATTTCAAATCGTCTCATTCGTCTCGAAGCCGCGCGGCTTGGGCTGACGCCTTCTGACCAGGAAGTTGCGGCAAACATCCGTCAACAGCTTAAAGCCATCCCCGGTTTTGATCTCAATGATAAGGAAGCCTATCGTCGTCTGGCGACGGAAAACGTCGGCAGCGTTGAGCGATTAGAGCAGTCGGTGCGCGACGATTTGACGCAGAAAAAACTCGCAGCGTTTCTGACAAGCGGCGTACAGATATCCGAAGACGAAATCGTTGATACTTACAAACACAGCGCGACTTCGTTTGATCTTGTTTATGTGCCAATCTCCTCGCCGGCACTGGCGCTTAAATTACAGCCTTCGGACGCTGAGCTGCATAGCTATTTCGATCAAAACAAATCTCGTTATTATATTTCTACGCCGCAAAAGAAAATTCGTTATTTGTTTATTAATCAGAGCAAGGTTGGCGAAAAACTGGATGTCGCGGAAGCAGATTTACGGGCGGAATACGACGCGCTCGCCCCGGACAAAAAACAAAAGGGGATTGAAGCGCAGCAGATTGTCTTAAAACTTGCCGCCGACGGCAAAAATGAAGCAGCAGTTTCAGAAAAAGCCAATAAACTGGCGCAGGAAGCCCGCAAAGATGGCGATAAATCGAGCGAAGAAGCTTTTGCCAATCTCGCTCGCGGCAACTCCGGAGATAACCGAACTGCTCCGAACGGCGGTAAAATTGCCGGTCTGGTTCGCCCAAATCCAAACAATCCGGACGACCCTCTCCAAAAAATTCTCGCTCTGGAAGAAGGCCAAGTTACTGAACCAATTAAGTTTGGAAGCAGCTATTATATTTTCCGGCGCGGGCGCGCAGTGCCAAAAACTTTTGAAGATGCTAAACAAGAATTGCTTGTCAGTCTTCGCAATCGCCGCGCTTATAAAGCCGCCGCCGACATTGCTCAAAAAGCCGATGCGCGGCTCAAAGAAATCAAAGACGTAAGAAAAGTCGCCGAAGAGTTTGCGCCGCAGGTCAATATGAAACCGGATGAGATGGTGCGCGAAACAGGCTTTATCAAACCTGGTGATGAGGTGGCAAATGTTGGAATCGCGCCGCAATTTGAAGAAGGCATTGCGCCGCTTGAAGCCGTCGGCGAAGTCGGCGAAGTAACGCCAATCAAAGACGGTTTTGCGATTCCCGCCCTAGTTGACAAACGCGAACCGCGCGACGCTGAGTTTGACGAAGTAAAAGATCAGGTAGCAAACGCTCTTAAAATCGACCAGGCGAGAGGCAAGGTTGAGCAAGTCGCTAATGAAATCGCTGCTAACGCCTCGTCGCCCGATGCTCTCAAAGCAGCTGCGGAAAAATACGGTCTCAAAGCTGCAGATGCGAAAGATTATAAGCTGGGCTCACCGCTTGGTGAAGGCGCGACTTCGGCGAGTTCGCCCGTGCTTGACGAAGCTATTTACAATCTTAAAGCCGGCGAAGTCACAAAAACGCCGATTAAATCAGGTGAGAATTATTTTGTTGTCGGCACTGTCAAACGCACCGAAGCAAATATGGAAGAGTTCGCTAAACAACGAGACCAGTTGGTCGAAACGGCGCTCCAAACTAAAAAGGGGCAGCTTTTTGGCGATTATCTGAGAGATTTACGCCAAAAAATGGAGAAAGAAGGACGCATCAAAATTTACCAGGATGCGCTCGCAAAAATTGACGGCAGCAAAACTGCTGCCGACGAGGAAAACTAAGAAATTCTCTAGTCAAACAGTATAAGAAGGTGATCATCGGATCGCCTTTTTTCATGTCCAAAAGTTTTTCGTGACATCGTTATTTCAGCATGATACTTTGAAAATCAAACATTCTTTTAAAATTTGTCAAAGTTTTTCATGGGGAAAACTTTAAGCTACAGAAAGGGTAATTCTCTATGTCAGATAACCTCGAAGCGCAAGAGGCGCAAATGCTTGAGGATGAAAAGGAACTGCTGCCTGAATCAGCGACGGACGCGGATAATTTATTAACTCATCTTTCAGAATTAGGCGAATCGCGGCGACAATTTTTGGGACAAGTTTCGGTCGCGGGCTTGAGCGTCTTTGCCGTCCAGCTTCTAGCCGAACAGGAGGCTCTGGCTTTTTCCACCCCCATGGAAAATACTGCGCTTGAGGCGAACAATGCAGCAGCGCCGGATGCAATGACCGTCAAGCTCAAAATCAATGGCGCCGAACAATCGGTTGCCATCGAACCGCGCGTGACTCTGCTCGATGCTTTACGTGAAAGATTAAACTTAACCGGCACCAAAAAAGGCTGCGATCACGGACAATGCGGCGCTTGCACCGTTTTAGTCAATGGACGCCGGACATTATCGTGTTTAACGCTCGCCGCAATGAGCGACGGGCATGAAATAACAACTATTGAAGGACTTGCCAAGGGCGAAGAATTACATCCGATGCAGGCAGCGTTCATTAAACATGATGGTTTTCAGTGCGGCTACTGCACGCCCGGACAGATTTGTTCAGCCGTTGCTTTGCTCACAGAAGCCAAAAACGGCGAAGCCAGCTATGTCACTACAAATCTCCGAACGGGGGCTAAAAGTCTGCAATTGTCAGACGACGAAATCAGAGAACGGATGAGCGGCAATATCTGTCGCTGCGGCGCGTATCCGAACATCGTCGCCGCTATTCGCGAAGTTCACACCGGCAAAGAAGTCGCACAAAACTGGAATTTTGCGGAAAAGGAGCAAAACGATGAGACCGTTTAGTTATACTCGCGCAGCGGCAGCCGGAAACGCCGTCAAAGAAGTTTCTGCCAACAAAGAAGCCAAATTTATTGCGGGCGGGACAAATTTACTTGATTTGATGAAAGAAGGAGTGGAAAATCCTAACACTTTAGTTGATATTTCGCGCCTCAATTTATCGCAAATCAGAGAGATGAATGGCGGCGTCTCAATTGGTGCCTTGGCGCGCAATTCAGACACGGCAAATCATCCGCTCGTCAGGCAAAATTATCCGTTGCTCTCGCAGGCAATTCTGGCGGGAGCGTCGGCGCAGCTTCGCAATATGGCGACCAACGGCGGCAATTTGATGCAGCGCACTCGCTGCACATATTTTTACGATGTGGCGATGCCGTGTAATAAACGAGAACCGGGAACAGGCTGCGGCGCGCTCGAAGGAATTAACCGCAATCATGCCATTTTCGGCTGGAGCGAAAAATGTATTGCGACGTATCCGGGCGATATGGCAGTTGCGCTTGCCGCGCTCGATGCAGTGGTAAAGGTGAGCGGAATTGATGGCAAAGAGCGTGCAATTGCCTTTGCTGATTTTCACCGTCTGCCGGGCGACACGCCCGAAAAAGACAACAATTTGCAGCACGGCGA